>CBEVGD010000059.1:0-11925 GCA_965549355.1 uncultured bacterium
GTTCATTGCTTATATCGTATATTATTCTACTGCTTTTGATCTGAGACCTTTTTTGATACAGATGCTTTATTTACCTTGACATCTACGCCGGCAGCAATAGTTATCACTATAAAATCATCTCTTATATCCTTTATCCTGCCGTGGAAACCGCCTGCAGTGACGACTTCATCGCCCCGTGTAAGGCTCGACATAAGTTCCTGTGCTTTTTTACTTCTTGTACGTTGAGGCCTTATCAGTAGAAAATAAAAAGCTACTACAAGTATAGCCAGCCATACCCATGACCCGTATTGTGCAAATATTGCCCCAAAACCAGTAGCTTCCTCTGCCTGCTCGACACTACTATCAGCAGCTGCTGCTCCTTCTGTTGTCATCGGCAAACATCCCACTGCAAAAGAACACACGCCGATGAGCATAATGCTCACAATCAAAACAGCTATAAGTCTTTTTGAATTTTTCATTACTATTCAACTCCTTAATTTATTAAAATCAAATATTACCATTATTAACATTTTCTAAATTTTTGCAAACATTTTTTCATTTTTTATTAGAAGTCTGTCCGAGAAATTGGACTCGTACTGACGTCTTGCTATTTTATTGTCCAACAAGTTTGGATCTAACTCTCGGACAGGCTCCTGGTTTTATAATTTTTTAGGAATTCATCCTTAAATTCCATGAAATTATCTGCTTTTATTGCATCCCTTGCTCTTTCTATAAGGTCGAAAATAAAATACAGATTATGGATAGTCAGCAATATGCTTGAGAGTATCTCTCTGCTCTTTATAAGATGTCTTATATATGCGCTCGAGTAGTTCCTGCATGTATAGCATCCGCAATTTTTTTCAATAGGTTCAAAGGATCTGCTGTATTTGCGATTTTTTAGATTTATTCTCCCATTTGATGTGAATGCACTGCCATTTCTGGATATCCTTGTAGGCATCACACAATCAAACATATCGATTCCCTGGCTGATTGCTTCAAGTATTCCTATCGGATCGCCAAGTCCCATAAAATATAATGGTTTTCTACGCTCATCATATTCAAGGGTATGATTTAATATCTCCAGGGTATGCCCCCTTTCTTCTCCTACGCTGATCCCTCCAATCGCTATGCCGTCAAAATCCATCCCGGAGATCGCTTCTGCGCTGAATTTCCGCAAGTCTTCTACAAATCCTCCCTGGACTATGCCGAATACTTTCATATCATCCCTGATACTGCTTTTCTTTTTTTCTTCAAGGGAGATCTCCGCCCAATCTATGGTCCGCAGGGCTGCTTCTTTTGTATAATTATAATCTTTATTATATGGGATGCATTCATCAAGGACCATAGCTATGTCCGACCCTATTCTTGACTGCATCTGCATAGCGCTGCCCGGAGTAAAAAGATGTTTTGACCCATCAAATATCGACCTGAATTCTACCCCTTCTTCTTTGATCTTCCTTATATCGCCCAGACTGAATACCTGGAAACCGCCGCTATCGGTAAGTATGCTTCTCTTCCAGTTCATGAAAGCATGCAATCCTCCTGCTTCTTCTATAGTCTCAATACCGGGTTGAAGATACAGGTGATAAAGATTTCCCAGGATTATATTGCTTCCGAGGTCATAGAGATCTTCGGGTCTAATAGCCTTTACGGTTGCTCTGGTACCCACAGGCATAAAAACCGGAGTATCGACCCTGCTATGTGCCGTATTGATGGTACCTGTCCTGGCATTAGTTCTATTGTCTTTTTTGTCTATTTTAAAAAACGGCATGACCTGGCCAGCCTAAAATAATAATTACTGAATATATTTAATATAACAAAATTACAAAATAAAAGAGAACTAAATAAACACTTTCTTTACATAGGGCGAAGTTGATAATCTAAGCAATGCCGAATACTTAATATCAAATTGCATTTCACTTCCTACTTCAATTCCATTGTTTTTTATATGCAGGATCAAGTGATCGCTGCTTGCTCCAAGTATATCAGCTTTGATCCTGGGCCTTATGGCTTTTGTATCAACGTCCTGTTCTCCGATCCCGACAATTATGCGGTTAATAGAATCAATATCTGTAAATTCAGGCCTGTAGCCAAATGCATTTTGACATTTATCACCATAAGGCATCGAGGGTTTAAACTTACTTTCTATCACCTCGCATATTAAAGTAAATGCATCAATATATAGACCCGGGATTTTATTTTTGCGTACAGGATCTCTGCCCAGTAAAATAGCTTCGCCTATTCTTAAATTATTAATATTTCCAGTATCATCTGTTTTGGAGAGCCACTGGTAATTTGCCGAATTTCCACCGGAAACCATATCTATTTTTATATGGTATTTCCTCTGGACACGATCCGCTATTTGAGATAGTTCAGCCATATTTTTCTCCGATGGCCTGATACCTCCAAAGCAAGCAAGATTTGTACCTATCCCATATAAATCGATGCCCTTAAGCGGTATTGTCTGTTCAATAACAGAGTCTATGTCTTCAGGCAGTATGCCTTCCCTTAAATCACCGAGTTCCAGCATCATCACTATTTTATGTCTTTTATCCTGTTCTAAGGAATGCCTGGATAATAATTTAATTGTTGATATTTCAGAGTTTAAGCTTATATCAGCATATTTGACAATATCGGGAACTTCGCTGTGCATGGGTAGACGTGTAAGCATGAACTCTGCTTTCACGCCAGATCCTTTCATTTTTTTAATATCCTGGACTTTAGAAACTGCTATAGTATTGATTCCGCACTCAAGTATTGCATTTGCGATTTCAGGAGAGCCTGCTACTCCCTTTATTACAGAAGTAATAGTAATGCCTTTTTCTGCAAACCTCTCTTTTAATGTCCTGGCATTGTGTTTTATTTTGTCTATATTTATTTCTAATCTGGGCATCAAATCATTTTATATCTTTTTAAAGCTGATCTTATAACCTCATCAATTAAATCTGAAGAACTCATATTATCTGCAACAGCCATAAAGCCAATATAGCTATGCGGTTTTTCTTTTGGCGTACACATCAATCCCGGAAAGGAATTGATCTCTACAAGATAAGGACCCTCACTGGTCAATACAGTATCAATACGCCCATAATCTTTGGAGCCAATAGCCTGATAAGCTATTTTTGCAAATTCCTTGATTTTGTAAATATCTTCATCATTTAACCGGGCCGGGCAATGGAAAGTATCATCATCAATTTCTTTTTTATCAAATGTTAAAAAACTTCCAGCTCTATTAAAAGAAATTTCAAGCGGTGGAAGTACTTTAATATCATTCCCATTACCTAACAGACCAATAGTTATCTCCGTTCCCTTCAAAAACTTTTCAATTAAAACAGGCTGCCTGATTGTACTTAATATTTCTTCAACACCTTTTATGAGCTGTTCATAATTTACAATGACAGAGTCTTCATTGATCCCGGCGCTTCCTCTGCCTGCTACAGGTTTAATAAATAAAGGATAATCAAAGGGTGGATCATCTTTAAATATGGAACAATCTTCAATGGAATTTGCTATATGGAAGGGAGCTGTTTGCAGTCCTTTGCTTTTCCATATTGCTTTTGTCAATGCTTTATTTACTGCAATAGCAATCCCGATAGTATCTGATCCAGCAAAAGGTATTTCAAGTTCTTCTAATATAGCAGCTTCTACCATGCTCGAGACATTAAACACCAGATCGACTTTGCTATTTTTTAGGTCTTTAATAAAAGATTCACCATAGCTAATGGTGCATACTTCATATCCTGCATCAATCAATGCTTTTTTATGATGTGCAACTTCTTTATATGTTTCATCAGCTACATTATCTTTACCTACAAATTTTTCTTGTATTTTAAAGTTTCCTCTTTTTTTGCTTAATAGACCGATTTTAATTTTTGACATTTTTAAATAACATAAAATTTAATGTGTTAAAATAATTAAAAAAATAAGATAATAGGATGTTCTTCCAAATAAAAATTAGTCAAAAGACTAGAAGAAAGTAAAGGGCCATTCAAAATCTTACTTTTTTAATGCTAAATGATTTACTGAAATAAGTAAAGGCTTAAATATAAAAGAAGCCTTATTTATATTATAAAATAATACACCTGATTTTCTTGTAATAAATATTACAGAATGTTATACTATATAAAATTGGTATTACAATAAATTATTAGTATGACTATAACAAAAATAGTAAAACTTAATAAAAAGGGCCAGTTGGTTATTCCTCAGGAGATTAGAGAAAAAATGGGTTTTAACTCCGACAAACCTCTCATTATTTTTACA
Organism: uncultured bacterium; assembly: GCA_965549355.1. Classification (GTDB taxonomy): domain Bacteria; phylum Actinomycetota; class Humimicrobiia; order Humimicrobiales; family Humimicrobiaceae; genus M55B120. Next base: position 4,243 of record CBEVGD010000059.1, read on the forward strand.
AGAGGAAATGAGACCATTCTGCTCACACCCGCCAGATATGCCGAACTCACCTGTGGATTAATGAAGGGCACGTGGGGTTCAACAAAAAAAGACATAGATATCTATATTAATGAAGAGAGGGGTTCCTGGAAGTAGAAATGAACGCCTTCTTAAGAGAAATTAATAGGTCTGATAGCTTATGTATTGATAGCTCAATTTTAATTTACCATCTGGAAGAAGTAAAACCTTATGATGAACTGACCAGATTACTTATTGGAAAAATTGCTGAGGGTCACCTTTTATGTAATATTTCAACTCTGACAATTACAGAATTATTTACAAAACCATACAGGTTGAAAGACTATGATAAAATAACATTGTTTGAGGAATTCATCAGTTCTTTACCGAGTACAAGAATTCAACCTATCAATTATGAGATATCAAAATTTGCAGCATCGTTAAGAGCTGATTATAACCTTAAAACTCCAGATTCTATCATCCTATCAACTGCATTTATAACAAAGTCCAGCCATTTCATCACAAATGATACTGCTTTTAAAAAAATACAATTAGACGGCCTGAAAGTGCTTATTTTAGACGAATATCTTTAAATAACTTTCAGGTCTATTATTTTATTAGCATGCAGTCCCCAAAACTATAAAATCTATAATTATTCTTTTTAGCTTCCGAATAAACCTGCAATAGTTTCCCCCTTCCGGCAAATGCGCTTACCATCACAAGAAGAGTCGATCTCGGAAGATGGAAATTAGTGATGATACTGTCAACTATCCTGAACTTAAATGGAGGGTAGATATATATATCTGTATATCCGCTGCACCCCCTGACCCTTCCATATTTCTGCATCAGCGTCTCCAGGACCCTTACAGTCGTTGTCCCTACAGCTATTACTCTGCCTCCGGACTGTTTTGCGTTATTTATGATACCGGCCTGTTTATTGTCAATACAGTAATGTTCCCTGTGCATCTTATGCTCTCTAATATCCGGAACCGATATGGGCCTGAATGTGTCCAGTCCAATATTTAACTGTACACGGGCAAAGATGATCCCTCTGTCTTTAAGACTATCCATCAGCTCTCTGGTAAAATGAAGACCTGCCGTTGGCGCAGCAGCTGAACCTTCACCTGCTGCATAGATAGTCTGATAGCGGCTGTCCTTAAAATCCCTGCCCTTGATATAGGGCGGCAGGGGGATATTGCCATATTCTCCAAAGATCCCGGCAGCAGGTGCGCTAAATCTTACCACAGCCTTTCCATGGTCCTGCTTTGACATCACTTCAAAATAGTATTTGCCTACAGCCACCCTATCGCCAGGCCTCAGCCTTTTTGACGGCCTCAAAAGAACCTGATAATCATTTGCTATTATCTTTTCCAGCACAAAACATTCTATAGATGCTCCGGTATTTTCCTTTATCCCGAACAGCCTGCACTTCCTCACTCTGCTTTCATTTACAACCAGGACATCTCCTTTATGCAGATAATCTCCGAGATTAAAAAAGATATCGTGGCTGATGCTGTCCCGGCGGCGGTCGAGTATAAGTAGTTTTGAACTATCTCTATTCTCAAGCGGATGCTGGGCAATAAAGCTCTGCGGCAGACTATAATCAAAAAGTTCAGTCTTCATATCGTTTGGTCAATATTAAAAAAGTTTGGAGTTTTCTTTCTTTTTTATTCCGAGATACTTAAATGCCCTTCCTGTAGCTACTCTGCCCTTGGGTGTCCTCTTTATAAAACCAAGCTGAAGCAGATAAGGTTCATATACATCTTCTACTGTATTTACTTCTTCTCCGATCGAAGCGGCTATCGTGCTTACCCCGACCGGTCCCCCATCAAATTTTGATACGAGCGTATTAAGTATTTTTTTATCTATTATATCCAGGCCCATCTCGTCTATATCCAGTTTCTCAAGGGCATATGCGGCATTTTCTTCATCTATTCTGCCGTCGCCATTTATAAGGGCATGATCCCTGACCCTTCGAAGCAGCCTATTTGCAATCCTCGGGGTACCCCTGCTTCTTGATGCGAGGATCCTGGCTCCCGTTTCCGTGATGCTAGGGCCAAGGATACCGGCAGATCTTACTATTATCTCTACAAGATTATCAATATTATAATAATCAAGTCTTAAGTTTACACCAAAACGGTCCCTCAGCGGAGAGGCTATAAGACCGATCCTTGTAGTGGCTCCTATTATTGTAAAAGGTGCGATATCTATCCTTATTGATTTGGCTGACGGTCCCTTTCCTATTATAATATCAAGCTTATAATCTTCCATCGCCGGATACAGGATCTCTTCGACTGTCCTGTTTAATCTGTGTATCTCATCTATAAAAAGCACATCATAATCTTCCAGATTAGTAAGTATGGCAGCCAGATCCCCGGCTCTTTCGATTGCAGGTCCGGAGGTTATCCTGAAGTTTACTCCCATCTCATTTGCAATGATTTCTGCGAGGCATGTCTTCCCCAGCCCCGGGGGTCCTGAGAGTATTACATGGTCAAGAGCCTCTTTCCTTTTGCGCGCAGAACTAATAAAGACCTTCAGGTTTTCAATGATCTTTTCCTGTCCGATAAATTCAGACATAAGCTTTGGCCTGAGGCTCTTATCAAGCTCAAGGTCTTCTTTCCTGTATTTTGGGTCCCCGTCTGTCTGTTCCTTGTTTTTTTCTTCAATGGTGCCGATCTTCTACACCTCCTTGAGGGCAGTCTTCAGTATCTCTTCAACTTTTTTATCCCTAATATCTTCAGGCTTGATCTTGATAAGAGCCTTATCTATCTCTCTCCCGTTATAACCAAGTGTCTTCAATGCCTGCCTTACTTCAAATAGTTTTTCATCCTTTATGCCTCCTCCGGCAAAAGCACCCTCCATTATATCTTCCTCATCAAATTTATCTTTCAGCTCAAGTATGATCCTCTCTGCAAGCTTCTTGCCTATGCCCGGTATCCTCTTGATCAGGTCGACATCTTTTGTGGTTATGAGCCTTTTTAATTCCGTAAAAGTATATATCGTAATGGCGCTTAAGGCTATTTTTATGGAAATGCCCGATACGGAAAGCAGTTTTAGAAATATTTCTTTTTCATCCTTGCTGAAAAAACCTACCAGTTTTAAATCATCTTCCCTGACATGTGTATAAATATCAAGCTCCACTAAAGCTCCGGTTTCCGGGATCTTCTCAAAGGTCCTGCCGGAGATAAGTACCTCAAAACCGATCCCTCCTGTCTCAACTATTATGGCTGAAGGTGTCTTTTCGAGTATATTTCCTTTTATTTTAGCTATCATATATATTTTATTATCCTGTCTTTCTAACTTTATCAGAACTGGTCCTGTCTTTAAACTTATAGATATTGGCATGGCATATTGCTACAGCCATAGCATCCCATGCATCATCTTTCCGGGGAAAGAAATCATCTTTCACGCCAAGTATTGCTTTTAACATATACTTGACCTGCTTTTTTGTTGCCCTGCCATAGCCGACCACGGCCTGCTTTATCTCAAGCGGCGTATATTCATATACTTTGAGCCCCCTGAGGCCGCCGGCAAGCACAAGCACTCCCCTTGAATGTCCGACACTTATTGCTGTTTTTGTATTTGAGCTGAAAAAAAGTTCCTCGACAGCCATACAATCGGGTCCGTATTTATCTATGATCCCGGACAATTCATTAAATATCTTTACAAGTCTAATATGGAGAGGATCACTTTTTCCGGTTATTATGCATCCACAGTACACCGGATCATATTTTGATCCTTCTATATCTAAAATGCTTATACCGGTAGTAGCAAGGCCCGGATCAATACCGAGCACTCTGGAAACCTTGCCGGCCATGATCACCCTTCATCTATCTTATTTAATAATTCATCTGTTATCTCCAGATTAGAATGTACATTTTGCACATCATCCTGTTCTTCAAGCGCACTTACAAGCCTTAATGCCTTTTTGCTGTCATCAATAGAAAGTTCCACGGTAGACTTTGGCATCAGCCCGATCTCACTGGCCTTTATACTTATATTCTTCTTCTCGAGACTTTCCTTTACCTTCATAAAATCAGCGGGTTCTACCTTTATTTCAAATACATCATCATCTTCTTCAATATCTTCTGCTCCTGAATCGATCACCTGGAGCATAAATTCTTCTTCATCATCAATAGAATTTCTATCGATTACTATCAGGCCCTTTCTTTCAAATTGCCATGCTACGCTTCCGCTTTCTCCGAGGTTCCCGTTGTGCTTGCTGAAAGCATTTCGTACATCAGAGGCTGTCCTATTTCTGTTTTCAGTAAATGTCTCGACAATTATTGCGATCCCGCCGATCCCGTAGCCTTCATACATGATGCTTTCAAAAGTGCCGCCATCTATTTCTCCGGCTCCCTTCTTTATAGCCCTCTCAATATTGGTCTGGGGCATATTATATTCCTTGGCCTTTGCAATAGTATTTGCCAGCGCTATATTATCTCTGGGATCCGCAACACCTCCGCCATCCTTTATGGCTATTATTATACTCCTGGAAAGCTTGCCGAATAGATTTCCCCTCTTTGCATCTTCTTTGGCTTTTTTATGTTTTATTGAATGCCATTTTGAATGTCCGGACATTTCATTTCTCCTTTAAATCATCTATTATCATTGTGATAAAATATTGATGTATCCTATTATCATCTGTAAGCTCCGGATGGAATGCGCATACAAGTATATTTTTCTCCCTTGCCAGAACTACTTCTTCATTATAGCTGCCCAGCACTTTAACATTTTTACCCGTCCTTATTATTCTGGGCGCCCTTATAAAAATAGAATTGAACTCCCTGGATCCAGCTTCGTGATTCAGGTTCAAGCTGATATTTTGTTCAAAACTTTCTATCTGTCTTCCGTATGCATTTCTTTCAATATCAATATCTATAAGGCCCATTTGCCCTTCTTCATCTGCAATACCGCATGCAAGGACTATCAGCCCTGCGCATGTGCCGAAAAGCGGCTTTCCTGACTTTGTAAATCTTTTAAGTTTCTCCTTAAAATCATATTTATCCAGCAGCTTATTTATCGTAGTGCTTTCCCCGCCGGGGATGATAAAGCCGTCTACCCTGTCAAGCTGTGCGGGAAATCTTATTTCTCTGGTTGCAATATTCATTTTTTTCAAAATATTGATATGTTCCCTGAAATCACCCTGCAGGGCAAGCACGCCCACTACTATGTTTTTCATCCGTATATTACCATCCCCTGCTGGCTATTTTTTGTTCGCTTGAAAGCTCGTTTACAGCAGTGCCGCTCATCGGATTTCCCAATCCTTTAGATACCCTGGCCAGCACATCAGGATCATTAAAATGAGTTGTAGCTTCGACTATGGCTGCTGCCATCTTTGCCGGGTTTTCGGATTTAAATATACCTGATCCGACAAATGTACCTTCGGCGCCAAGCTGCATTATCATTGCAGCATCTGCCGGTGTTGATATCCCGCCGGCTGAAAAGTTTACAACCGGAAGCTTTCCTTCCTTATGCACATATTCCACCAGGTCATAAGGGGCCCCCATCTCTTTGGCGATCGTCATAAGCTCTTCAACAGGCATAGCCCCGATACGGGCTATCTCATCTCTTATATTCCTCATATGCCTTACTGCTTCGACAACATCTCCTGTACCTGCTTCACCCTTTGTCCTTATCATGGCTGCACCTTCCCCGATGCGTCTCAGGGCCTCTCCAAGATTTGTAGCGCCGCATACAAATGGCGCCTTGAATTTCCATTTATTTATATGGTATTTTTCATCGGCAGGAGTTAGTACTTCACTTTCATCAATATAGTCGATACCTATAGCTTCCAGTATCTGTGCCTCGCCAAAATGGCCGATCCTGGCCTTGGCCATTACAGGAACTGATACGCATTCCATTATTTTTACTATTATCTCAGGGTCCGTCATCCTTGCCACGCCGCCCGCAGCTCTTATGTCTGCAGGTATCCTTTCCAGCGCCATTACCGATACTGCCCCGGCATCTTCAGCGATCTTTGCCTGCTCCGGTGTAGTAACATCCATTATTACTCCGCCTTTTAACATTTGTGCAAGCCCTGCTTTTACCTTATAGCTTGATTTCTCCATTTTTGTACCTCCATTATTTTATTCCGGTTCTAAGAGACATTTCATTCAGCCTCTCTATTCTCTCCCCTATAGGGGGATGTGAATTAAATAAACTCTTAAACATAACTCTTGAATTTTTTCCAAGAGGATTACTAATAAATAAATGTGCCGTAGCGCTGCTTGCTGATCTGATCTCGCTATTTCCCTTTATCTTTTTCAGGGCGCTTGCCAGCCCTGCAGGGTATCTGCTTATCATAGCTCCGGTGGAATCTGCAAGATACTCCCTGTTTCTGCTCAATGCCATCCTGATAATTGCAGCAACTATCGGTGATATCAGGATAAAAACAATCCCTACGATTAGAAGTACGAGCATTAATTTTCCTCCTCCGTTAGACACCTTTTTCGAGCGCCTGCCTCTTCCGCCAAAAAACAGGAGTCTTGCCATCATATTGGCGATTATGGAGATCATGCCGACCAGTACCACGATTATAGTTCCAAGAAGTATATCGTAATTTTTGATATGTGCAAGCTCATGCGATATTACTCCTTTTAACTCCTCATCATTGAGCCCTTTCAGCATTCCGCGGGTAAATGCTATTACTCCTTTACCGGGATTTCTCCCAGTAGCAAATGCATTCATTCCCGGGTCCGATATTTCGTATATTTTCGGCATCGGAACCCCGGCAGCAACGGATAACCCCTCAACCATATAAAATACTCTGGGATTTTCCATTCTTGATATAGGCTTTGCCCCCGTCATGGAGAGTACTATGCGATCGCTGTAATAATAGCTTCCAAAACTTGCAAATACTGCTATCACCAGAGCAATTATCATAAGCATAACCGAATATGTACTTCCAAATCCATACCTGTAGTCGAAATATACTCCAATAAAATAACCGATAAGTGAAATAAAAAACACAAAACCCATTATTATCAGTACAGTTTTTGCCCTGTTTTTTGCAATGTTTTCATACATCTATGATATTTCCATTCAGACAGATCAAATATTGATAAACATCTTTGAGATTTGTTAAATCTCAAAATTCTACTTTTACCGGTCCCCTGGCAGCTTCTTCTCCTATTTCAAAATAATCCTTCTTTGAAAAGTTGAACATCCTTGCAAACATATTGCCCGGGAAGGTCTGTATCCTGGTATTAAACTTCATTACCATATCATTGAAAAATTGCCTTGCATAAGCAATATTGCTTTCAATACCATTTAACTGTTCCATCAACTTTGTAAAATGTGCATCGGCCTTGAGGTCCGGATATCTTTCAGATACTGCAAAAAGGGATTTTAATGTATTCGTTATCATATTTTCTGCTTTTGCCTGGTCCTTAACTGTCTGGGCATCTATTCCTATTTTTCTTGCAGCAATCACTCTTTCAAGAGTCTCCTTTTCGTGCGCTGCATACCCCTTGACCGTCTCGACAAGATTAGGTATGAGGTCATATCTTTTTCTGAGCTGTACATCTATCTGATGCCATGAATTGTCCACCCTGTTTCTCAAAGATACTATTGAGTTGTAGGTCCCTATGCCAATTCCCAGCGCAAGCAATAATCCTCCTACAATTACTACGATCAATATGATCAGACCTGCCACTAATTCCATATTATCCTCCAATGCTTTTT
>CBEVGD010000060.1:0-11917 GCA_965549355.1 uncultured bacterium
CTGTATCTCTTCAAGCGCCAACGTATTAGTTCTTGCCTTTTCTATAAGCTCTATTCTCTTTTTGGCAATGTCTATTATTCCAAGCCTGTCGCATGAAAATATTGTGGGGACAATCAGTCCGCCTTCTACGGCTATCGCCATTCCGACATTTATATCATCATATATTATATAATCATTTCCCTGCAGCGATGAATTTACTTCAATATTTTCTCTCAGGGCGATAGCAGCTGCCCTTAGTATCAGATCGGTAAAAGTAATTTTCACACCATGTTCTTTTAGGATCCCTTCTTTTAGCTGCTCCCTTAACCCTATCAGATTTGTGGTATCTGCTTTTGCATTAAGGACAATATGAGGAATGGTCGATTTGGACAGGCTCATACGCTCTGCTATTACTTTTCTCATCCCGGCAAGTTCAGTTTTGGACCTGATCCTGAGTTCTCCCGGTATGACTCCTGCACCTGATGCAGTATCACCCTTTTTACTGTATGCTATAATATCTTCCTTTGCTATCCTTCCGCCTGGACCGCTGCCCTCTATCTTTACTGCTTTCCAGTCGATCCCCAGTTCTTTTGCTGTTTTCCTTGCAAGAGGGGATATTTTTATTCTTTGCCCTTCTACGCTTCCAGCGGAAGCAATATGTTTTTCAATATCTTCTTTTACTATCCTTCCCCTGGGACCTGTTCCTGTAACCTCTAAAATATCTATATTATTTTCCCCGGCAATCTTTTTGGCGAGCGGGGAGATCTTTACTCTGCCGCCTGTAGCTTGCGCGGCAGCATCGGATCCGCTTTCGGCCCGGACCGGCACTTCCTCTGTTTTTGTTTCTACATCCGGTGCCTGGCCGTTAGACTCCGGTATCTCTTCATCACCTGTACCTATATATGCCACAACTTCTGTAACAGGCACTTCATCGCCTTCGCCTTTTAGTATTTTCCTTAAAATACCTGCATTATATGATTCGACCTCCAGTGATACTTTATCAGTCATGACTTCAAAAAGGACATCCCCGGTTTCGACTTTATCCCCTTCTTTCTTATGCCATTTTTCTATTTTCCCCGATTCCATAGTAAGGCCCAGCTTTGGCATAATGACTTCGTGCATTTTATATCCCCCTGAATAATGTATTTCAATATTTATTTAAGACCTTATTATAACCATTTAATATGGCACTAATCAATGAATAAAAATTGCAAAATCCTCTTTATGCATATTTTAGCATATAGAGATCATTTCTTTTCAAATATATTGCTTATGCCCGCTTTTATCCTTTCGATGCCGGGTATCATCTCATTTTCAAGGACAGGGCTATATGGAACGGGACAATTCCTGCCCGCGATCCTCAGTATGGGAGCATCCAGAAGATCAAAACCGTCCTGAGCTGCCCGGGCCGCTACTTCCCCCATAAAACCTCCAAACATGGGAGCCTCTTCAACGCACATCAGCCTTCCCGTTTTTTCAAGGGACCTTAATATAATATCCATATCAAGCGGCCTGAGGGTCCTGAGATCCACTACCTCGCAATCTATATCCTTTTCACTTCTTATTTCTTCAGCAGCTTTAAGGCTCTTTTGCACCATAAATGATGTTGCAGCTATTGTAAGATCCGTGCCTTTTCTCTTTATATCGCCTTTCCCAAGAGGGATCTCGTAAAGTTCTTCAGGCACATATTGGATATACTCTCTATTTTTATACAGGAGTTTATGTTCGATGAAAATAACAGGATTATCATCATTTATAGCAGATACCAGGAGTCCCTTTGCATCATAGGGGCATGAAGGCATTACCACCTTAAGCCCGGGGATATGCGCCACCAGAGCTTCAAGACTCTGCGAATGCTGGCCCGCTGCACCCGTGCCCCCTCCGCCTGCGGTCCTTATTGTCATAGGCACGGCTGCCTTGCCCCCAAACATATACCTCGCCTTGGCAGCCTGATTTGCGATCTGGTCCATAGCTATTGTGATAAAGTCAGAAAACATTATCTCCGCAATGGGCCTCATGCCGGTCATTGCACTTCCCACTGCAACTCCTATTATTGCTGCTTCCGAAATGGGGGTGTTTCTTATCCTTTCTTTTCCAAATTCCCCGGCCATTCCTACCGTAACACCGAATGCTCCTCCATATTCGGCAATATCTTCACCAAGCAGATAGATATTTTCATCTTTTCTCATCATCTGCTGCATAGCTTCCCTTATTGCTTCTAAATAAGTTATTTCCCTATTATCTTTCATATCTGTATTCTGAACTCCATTATATTATTTAACAAAAATATCCGCACAAACAGCAGGAACGCTATCCCTATTCTGCGGTGCGCTCATGCATAAACATCTTCTTCTACTGTCATAGGATCCGGGAAAGGGCTCTTTTGGGCAAAATCTGATGCTTTGCCGATCTCATCAGCTACCTCATTTTCAATATCTTTTATCTTTTTCCCGGTAAGGATCTTACTATTTAGAAGCTCTTTCGAATATCTCTTTATCGGATCCTTTTCCATCCATTCTTTGACTTCTTCTTTTGTCCTGTAGATCTGGGCATCGCTTTTTGAATGCCCCCTCCACCTGTAGGTCAGAGCCTCTATCAATACGGGACCTTCGCCCCGGCGGCATTTTTGCTGGAAATGAGAGACCACATTAAAGACCTCTATAATATTATTTCCATCAATTGTGAGGCCGTCTATTCCATAGGAATGTTTTCTGTCAGAGATCTTCTTAATATTAAATGCTTCACTGACCGAAGTCGACATCCCGTAAACATTATTCTCGCAAAGATAAACTACGGGAAGCTTCCAGATGGAAGCCATATTTATAGAGCCATGGAAGATGCCCCTGTTTGTGGCTCCGTCGCCAAAAAAACAAATGACTGTTTTTCCATTATTCTTCATCCTGCTTGTAAGTCCCGCCCCGGTAGCGATACCAATACTGCCGCCTACGATGCCATTGGCTCCAAGATTGCCTGATCCGACATCAGCAATATGCATGGATCCGCCCTTGCCCTTGCAGTATCCGGTTTCTTTGCCGAGAAGTTCGGCCATCATCAAATTAAGGTCGGCCCCTTTTGCAATACAGTGTCCGTGTCCCCTGTGGGTAGAAGTGATATAGTCATCTCTGTCCGATGCATAGACCGCTCCCACAGCAGAGGCTTCCTCGCCAATATAGAGATGGCATGTGCCGTGTATCATCCCCCTGATGATGAACTGCTCGGTCTGAAGCTCAAAATTCCTGATCTGGTACATCTTTTTAAGCATCTTGATCTTTATTTCAGCATCAAGTCCCGAAAAGCGGTCTTCTATAGTATAACCGCCTATTTTTAAATATTTTTTCCTGACTTTCTTTTGTTTTGTGCCTGTCATACTATTCCGCCTTTATTATATCCTTTGCCGTTTCCTTATCAGTAAATAATATATTTATGATCTGGCCCCTCAGGGCAGCCAGCAATATCTCCATTTTCCGTTTTCCAAATGCTACTCCGATCACATTTCTTATCTGCTTTAGCCTTTCAAGCGGGATCCTTACGATTCTCTCATCTATCCTGTTCAGTACATGCCTTCCCTCACTGTCAACAAAAATAAGGTTTACATCGCCTACTACGCCAAGTCCCTTAAGGTATTTAAAATCCTCTACCGTAAAACTGCCTGTTTTTATCAGGGTTGAACCAGGGCCCAGATCGCTTATACCGATAAAGGCTGTATCGATCTTTTCGGACATATCCATTATCTCCTTCACATTGCTGTCCTTCTCTATGATCTCCTTGACTTCCCTGCTATCCATTACCGCAGGGGAATGTATCATATAACTTATGCCTCCTACCCTGTCAGCGATGCTTTTTGCTACTGAATTTGTATGGACCCCTGTACCTGTCTTACCCAGGCCCCCGATCATCGGAACTACTTTTATATCGCTTTTATCCAGTATATTAATATATTTTGAGAGCTCCCTGAGAGAATGGCCCCATCCTATGCCTATATGGCTTCCGTCCTTCAGTATCCTTTCTAACAGGTTATTAAGGCGGTCCCCCATAGACCTGATGATAGATTCATCATTTTCCAGATCGTCTACTATTATGCATTCTCTTATTCTGTATTTTTTTTCGATCTTGTATTCCATGTTGGAAAAGTCTTCCGCGGGATGATTGATCTGTATTTCAACTATTTTTTCTTTTTTTGCCCTGGTCAGATATCTTGATACCTTTGTCCTTGAAATATTTAGCTTATTAGCAATATTCTGCTGGGTCAAACCTTCCAGATAGTAGAGCCCGGCTATTTTTGCAAGAAATCTTTTTCTCTCAAGGTCCATTATTATTTGTTTCAATATATTTAATTTATGTGCACATATGTGCATTCACTGTACATATTCCCATATAAGGATACTATAAATAAGATTATTTGCAAGGTTTTAAAATTTATGATGTTAGAAGCCTTGCCATATATACCAGTATCATCTTGACTATATCTGTTTTTATATAATGGCAGGAATTACTATCAAATAGCACCCTGGCTGCTGCTTCAAATTCTTCACTTTTTTCTTCAAGGATTACAAGTATTGGAAAATATGGAAATGGAAAAATTATAGCTCCACCGGCAGAGCCGGGTCTCCTCTTCCCTCCATGCATCTCTATTTTCTTTATTAGAATTTCTGAAGAGCTTTCATATTTTTTTACTAAAGATTCCAGCACTCCGGGAATCGTCCTGAAATAAAACATCCCGTCCGGAAGCTCGCGGTATGCTATCCACTTTCCGGAAAGATTCGTTCCATCTGCATTATTTAGATAGTGAAGTATTATGGAAGAAGAAAAAACGTCAACCGGTGCAGAACCGTCAGGATCCTTGCTGTCTTTTTGTCTCTTCGGATAATAGACTTTTTCCAAACCGGCATCTACTGCTATCTTCTCTCCAAAATATTCGATAAGCAGTATTTTTTCGTTTATCAGCTCCGAGCCTGAATTTATGGCAATATCTGCCAGATCTCCTTTTTTTAAAAGTGCAAAAGATGCAGCGCATACTCGTTCAAGCGTTTTAAGATTCCCGTTAAGATTATTAAGCATTTCGGGACTTATTTTTTTATTGATCTCAGCCATATAATTGAATCTTCATATAACCCTGATTGGTAGTATAATAAGTATAATATATCACAGCAAAAAACTAAAAACCTTTTATAAATAAAAATATATTGATCTTGGCTGGAAGCAGGGTTTTAAATGCTTATAAATGAGGATAATATATTCATAGATCCCGCAGTAAGCAGCACTTCAGAGCTGTTCGGACTTTTTTATAAAAACCTTTTTGAAAAAGGTTTTGTCAGAGAAAGTTTTTACGGGGCACTAATTGAAAGAGAAAAGTCCTATCCTACGGGTCTGGATACCGGAAACATCAAAATTGCGATACCCCATACAGATTCCGATATGATAATCCGGGATGGTATCGCTGTCGCGGTCCTGAAGAACCCGGTATTATTTAGCGAAATGGGTAATCCGGACAACAGCCTCAGGGTCAATATAGTATTTTTACTCCTTATAAAGGACTCCAGGACTAAATTTTACCGTAATCTGTTAAATAAAATCAAAAATTCTGATATATTACATAAGGTATACAAGTCAGATAACAGTCAGGCCCTATGTCTTCTACTTATAAGGTTATTAAGTACCTGATCGATATAGGACCGGTTATAATAATACCCGGTCTTTTATTGCTTATGGGCTTCTTTTCTACAAGAAATATCTTAAAAAATCTGAAAAACTGCCTGTTTATCTTTTTAGGAATGGTGGGGGTCTCCCTATTTTTAACTATATTTGTAAACTTCTTTGAACCGCTGACAAATACCATCTTAATAAATTCTCTTAAAGAATATGAGATCATCGATACCGGGTGGATGCTGATAGAGACCATATCCCTGAGCTCGCCTATCCTTTTATATATAATACTGGCAGTGCTCAGCCTCAATATATTAATGCTTTTTTTCAGGTTTACCAGGACCATAAATATCGATCTCTGGAGTTACTGGAGCTTTCTGCTCGCAGGTTCAATAATATATATAATAACAGAAGTGCAATGGATAGGCGTACTCATTGCTGTAATAACCGCTGCTATTACTTTTACTCTTGCTGATATTTTTGCACATCATATAGGAGCTTACTATGGCATAAAGGGTATTTCCAATGCCCAGGCCCATATAATATGCTGGGCTCCCCTGTCTCATGCTGTAAATACTATACTGAATAAGATCCCTTTTATAAAAAGAGTGCATCTTTTTTATGATGAAATACAGTACAGGCTTGGTATTTTCTCAGAACCGATGATCTTTGGTTTCCTTATGGGATTTGTCATAGGACTCATAACGAAATACAGGACCCTGGCGTTAAATATGGGTCCGGACCTGCTTTATGCATTAACCGCCGGACTAAGGCTGTCTATAATAATGATTCTGTTTCCCCGGTTTGTCAATCTGTTGATGAAGGGCCTTGTCCCGGCAATAAATGATTTAAGGAACTTTATGAAGAGAAGGGTGACACGAAGGACCATTTATATCGGGCTGGATTCAATAGTACTCGTGGGACATCCCTCCGTAGTGGGTTTATCAGTTATAGTGATACCCCTTACAGTATATCTATCGACATTGCTTCCGGGCAATAACGTGCTCCCCAGTACGGACCTGGTTGTAATTCCTTTTTTGATCGTATGGACAGTGACTATCTCCCGCGGTGACCTTTTCAGGAGCTTCATCTCTTCAATGCTAATAGTGCCTCTTATATTATGGATCACAACAGATATGGGACAATTCTTTACAAATTTTCTTGTAAAATATGGATTTGGGCTGGTGGAAGGTTATTCCGGAGTCTCAAGTATAAGTGCAAGTTCAAATATATTTTTCTGGATACTGCTTCAGCTAATAAAACCGATAATGAACCTGTTTGTATTATGATTTGCCACTAATATTTTCTCCGCGTTACCCTGTGAAGAAATTCCGTATAAAGATTTCTCCTGATATTCGGTTCAGTGCCAATTAAAAATATTCTGTTCCTTTCCAGGACAAGTCTTATTTTCACATCGCTATGCATAATTATATCCCTGATATTTTCCCGGGAGACCCGGGAGACCCACAGGTCCGATTCCTGTGAAACGTAGGGGAAGAACGATCGCTCCTTTATTATCATGTCCCAATCGATGGTTATCCTGTCCACAAGGTCCATATAGCTTATTTCCTTATCTTTCACTATTATGGTCCTTGCCTGTTCAATTATTTTTTGGTTTACCGTCTTTTCAATTTTTTTTAGATTGGATGAAGCTATAGTAAGAAATATTCCGTAGAGGATCACTGGAGGAATTATAAAATAATAATAGCCGGCAATAAAATCAATAAGATATTTGCCTATCTTTCCCAGAAATATTTCCATCCATGTCTGGAACATTAATATCCCCTCGACTTCTCCTTTTGGCTGTTAATAAATAGCTGATTTACCTGATTCTGAGGTCCTTATCCGCACCGCATCTTCAACAGGAATAATGAATATTTTCCCTGCTCCTATCTTTCCTGTACGCGCCAGCCTTACAATAAGTTTTGTAATATCATCCACTATTTCCTCATCGACTACGATCTCCAATTTTATTTTAGGTCTAAATTTCACTCCTTTGTCGGGTGCTTCTCCATTTAGATGTCCGCGCTGGCGGCCAAAACCCTGGACCTCTGATACTGACATTCCGTCCACTCCGGCATCTATGAGTGCATCTTTTATCTCATCAAGTTTTGAGGGTTGGATATAACATTCGATTTTTCTTAACATATCATGCTCCTTCCTTCTAAGAATAAATCATACAGAATAGTACAAAATCTTACTAATATTCATTTTAATTATCATAATGCATTTCTATTATATAAAAAAATGTACTTAAAATAAAAGCTACGGGTGTTAATCCCGTTGTTGAGGAAGGGACGAATTAATTGGTGGAGATGAGCGGGTTCGAACCGCTGGCCTCCTGCTTGCAAGGCAGGCGCTCTCCCAACTGAGCTACACCCCCACTATTAAACGAACACTTATTATAACAGAACAAATAAAAAGTAAAAGAATATTTAAGCTGATTTCGCCAACTATGCATACTTTCAAATTGTCTGGAATAAATAGATTTACTCATCTATCATAATGATCTCTACATCCTTTGACCCGGTGTCCAGGACTGCTGCCGTGGGTCCGCCATCATTTGTAAAATATCTATGTGCGGAACCGGGATTGACCAGTATCGTCTTGCCTGCTTTTGTCACATTTGCGCTGTGGGTATGGCCGCTTAAAACAAAATCATAATCTCCACTTTTTACCAGGGCTTCAGTTATATCCAGAAACTCTCCATGATATAGTGCTAATTTCAGCCCATCTATCTCTATTGATGCAAAATCTCCCTTTAGCTCGCCTCCTATTGATCTGTAGATCTCTAAAAGGAACTGCTTATAGCCGTCATTGTTCCCAAATATGCCAATAAGCTTAAAACCCTTAAAGAATTTGATAGCAGGAGGCGCCACAATATCACCGAGATGTATTACAGTCTTTATGCCTTTATCCTCAAATATCTTTACGGCTTTTTTTATATTATCGATATCATCATGTGTATCTGAGATTATTCCTATTTTCATAATACTTTCAGTGGTGGGCCTATCTGGACTCGAACCAGAGACCTCATCCTTATCAGGGATGCGCTCTAACCTGCTGAGCTATAGGCCCTCTATTTTGACACAGAGGTCAAAATATCAATTTAAATATTTTTTGTCAAGACAAACACAGCTACTCGCTTTTTACAATATCTCCACGCTCTATGAACCTGAGCTCGATACCGCCGCTGATCTTGAGTATGACGTTTGTTATCCAGACCATCAGGGTCCCGAGTGCAGCATAAAGAACCGAAGCAATGAGCCCGCCGATTATAGCAGATACCACATAGACAGCGGTGCCTCCAACCAGATGGGTAAGTTCAATATAATCATCCAGTCCGACATACTGCAGGATATCTGCCATACCAACTCCTAAAGAAGAAAATCCCAGCCATGCGAGAAGCGCTGCAATACCCAGGAACACAGCTGAGATGATGAAGAATACAAGGTAGAAAACCAGTAGAAATTTGAAACTGGAAAACTCACTGACACTTCTCAAGACTTTTCTATCGATCCTGATCATTTGTACCCCCTAATATTATGTATAGCCCAATATACCTTAATATATACTGGACTATACCATTTTAGACCATATTTTTATTTTTTATATAAGCCTACCGGACCCTACATCTTTGTCCAGTTATCTGCCATACCGCCAAGCCATGGGAACTTATAGTATTCGCCATTATTAGCTTTCATTACTATAATTATTCTGATAACTAAGGCTGCTATCCAGATCACAGGAAAACAAAATGCACCAATGACTATCATAGTCAGGATCGCTGCTATTATGTACAGGATTACTTCCGCTACCCCGATCACTATGGATTGCATTGCATGGAACTTGACAAAACGGTTTTCCTTTTCCAGCAAGTAGATTATCAATCCGGAAAGCCATCCAGCTCCGATAAGAAAACCGACATGTGAGACAAGCACTGCGATCTTTGGTTCCATATTGGTCGAGCTCTTTTTGTTGAAGTCCGGATGAACTTCAGGTTTTGCTTCTGCCATTTTTTGCCCCCTTCAGGTAATGAGATATTGTATTAGCAAATTTTTGATATCAATAGTATTTGAAAACATATAATAACAGATTTATCCCATAAATTAAATGGATTATGCAGTAATTTTTTACATTGCTTTAAACCACCAATAAAGCCTATTGCTCTGAAGAAATTATAGAATATGATCCTACCTTGTTTCCTTCTTTAAGATTAATTACTTTCACGCCCTGAGTGGACCTCCCGGTCCTGGAGATAGATTTTGCCGGTATCCTTATCAATACTCCGGTAGCAGATATTATCATGACATCATATTCATCTTTCAGGATCCCGGCACCTGCTGCCTTGCCCTTCTTTTCAGTGATCTTAAGGGTCCTGATCCCCTGGCCGCTCCTTTTCTGTCTTTTGTATTCAGATAATGAGGTCCTCTTCCCGTAGCCGTTCTCGGTAAGTATAAAAAGGTCCCCGTCGATCTCCTTTACTACCATCATAGAAAGGACTTCATCACCGCTTTTAAGCTTCATCCCTTTTACGCCCTGGGATACCCTTCCCAACGGCCTGCAATCCTTCTCACTAAACCTTATGGCCTGACCGTTTTTTGAGACCATTACTATATCATCATTTCCATTTGATTTCTCTACGCTTATCAGCTCATCGCCATTCCTTATATTTATTGCTATGATGCCGTCCTTTCTGGAAGTATCATATGCCGTTATCACAGTCTTCTTTATCAGTCCCTTTTTTGTGGCCATTATAAGATACTGCCTGTCATTATATTCTTTGACTGCGATTATCGCTGCAACCTTTTCTTTGGGAGCAAATGGCAGAATGTTTACGATCGCTTTCCCTTTGGATGTCCTGCTTCCGGTTGGAAGCTGATGGACCTTTATTCTATAGACTTTGCCAAAACTGGAAAAGAACATCATATAGTGATGCGTGGAAGCAATAAACAGGTGTTGTACAAAATCTTCATCTTTCAGATTTGTTCCCGTCACCCCGCGGCCCCCGCGGCCCTGTTTTCTATAAGTTGTCAAAGGGAGCCTTTTAATATAACCTGAATGCGATATAGAGATCACATTTTCCTCTTCAGGAATAAGGTCCTCTATATCAATATCTGACTCATCTGCAGAAATATCTGTCCTTCTGTCGTCTCCATATTTTTTACTGATCTCCTTAAGCTCTTTCTTGATCTCCGCATATATCAGATCATCGCTTGCCAGAAGCTCTTTGAGTTTTTTGATCCTTTCCAGAATCTCCTTATGTTCCTTCTTGATCTTGTCTCTTTCAAGTCCGGTCAAACGGTGCAGCCTGAGGTCCAGAATTGCCTGAGCCTGTATGGGTGAAAGGTCAAAACCCTTAATGAGCTTGATCTTAGCCGCAGCGGCATCCTTTGAGGACCTGATCGCTTTTATCACTTCATCAAGATTGTCCAGAGCTATGAGATAGCCTGCCAGTATATGCTCGCGCTCTTCTGCTTTTCTCAGCTCATATTTTGTCCTTCTTACCACTACCTGGTAGCGGTGCTTTATATATTCATCGATCATGTCCCTGAGATTCAGAGTCTTTGGTACTCCGTCGACAAGACTGAGCATTATTACTCCGAAAGTATCCTGCAGCTGTGTATGTTTATAGAGAGAGTTTATCACCACATTGGGAATCACATCCTTTTTTAGTTCAATGACGACCCGCATTCCGCTTTTATCAGATTCATCTCTCAGATCGCTGATGCCCTCTATTCTTTTACTCTTTACCTGTTCAGCTATTTTTTCTACAAATCTTGCTTTATTTACCTGGTAAGGCAGTTCGCTGACAATAACCTGTATTTTCCCTTTGCGGGGCTGTTCCTGGTGGACCCTTCCCCTGACCACCAGCCTCCCCCTTCCGGTCTCATAGGCTTCTCTTATTCCTTCAAGCCCCATAATGATGCCCCCTGTGGGAAAATCAGGTCCCTTTATTCTCTTCATAAGGTCCTTTATGGCAGCATCCGGATGATCGATCCTGTATATTATCCCTTCTACTATCTCAGCAAGATTATGCGGCGGTATATTTGTGGCCATTCCGACAGCGATCCCGGATGAACCATTCACGAGAAGATTGGGGATCTTCGCCGGAAGCACGGATGGCTCTTTAAGAGAATTATCGAAATTATCTCCAAAATCTACTGTATCCTTATCTATATCAATTAGAAGCTCTTCTGCAAATGCCGCCAGTCTTGCTTCCGTATACCTCATGGCCGCAGCTCTGTCTCCATCGACCGAACCGAAGTTGCCGTGGCCATCGACCATCATATAG
>CBEVGD010000061.1:0-11559 GCA_965549355.1 uncultured bacterium
GGGCAAATTTCACCTTGAATTGCTTTCCTTTGATAAAAACCCCTTTTTCACGGGAGACTTCTTTAAGCAGCACAGTAAGTGCATTATCCGCGATAGTTTTTGATCTCTCTCCCATCAGTTTATCAATCATTTTCAAAAGGCTTCCAAGACCTTTTTTTGTCTTTGAGCTTATCTTTAAAAAAGGTATATAATCAGCAAATCTGAGGCTATAATCAAGATCCTTAAGCAACTGACTGAGCATTTCTTCATCAATGAGGTCAGCCTTGCTGAATACGATGCAGATACTCACGCCTTTATCAATACACATCTCAATGATCCTTAGATCCTGCCTTGTTATTTTACCGGTGCTGCAGTCTATAAGGACAAGTGCTACATCAGAGGCTTCTGCGGCCCTTTCAGATCTTAAATTGCTATAATATTCAAGATCATCCATTTTTTTTCTTTTCTTTTTTAGTCCCGCTGTATCAATAAAACGATAAGATTTTTTTCCAATTGTGACAATACTGTCGATGCTGTCTCTCGTTGTTCCTTCCACATCATCCACAATAGCTCTTTCCTCCCTGATAAAAGTATTAAACAGGGTCGATTTTCCTACATTGGGCCTTCCCAGGATTGATACTACGGGAAATTTCTCTTTATCGTCATCTTCCTGAATGTTTGCAGGACCATCGATCTTTTCAGCAATAAGATCCAGCAGGTCTCCAATATTTTTACCGTGCTGGGCAGACATTTTTAGAGGATAACCAAACCCAAGCTCGAGGTGATCCTCGATAAAAAGATCTCTTCCGGGATCATCCCATTTATTCCCTACAAAAATTATTTCCTTCCCTGACTTTCGGAGCAATTGAGAGACCTCGCGGTCCATTTCTGAGACCGGTTCTGTCAGGTCGACCATGAATACGACGATATCTGCTTCATCGATAGCTTTTTTAGATTGCATAGCTATCTGAAGGTTTAATTTTTTTGTTGATTTTAGATCAATCCCACCAGTATCAAGTAAATAAAAATCCTTGCCGTTCCAGTCGGTCAAGTAGTATTTACGATCCCTGGTTATCATAGGCTGTTTGTGCACAATTGCTTCTCTGGTCTTACATATCCGGTTGATAAGAGTCGACTTTCCTATATTGGGTCTTCCTATTATCGCTATTTTTGGTATTTTTTTCATATAAAATAATTTTTTTTAAATCAAGCCATTTTAATCTTTTTATTTCATTTTAAAAAGAGTTTTTTAATCTCCTTTATAAGAATTTTCCCATCTTCAGGGATTATCTCTATTTTTTTGCTTATTTTCTTGATTTTAATCTTATTGATACCATCTATTGTGAGGCCATCAATATTAAAAATTGAATCAGGAATAAATATTGTATCATATATTTCAGTATTTATTTTGTTAAGAACCTTTATTGTATCAGCTCCAGATAATAATCCTGTTACTTTTACATTTCCTCCTAAAAAACTATTTTTGACCACCTTTGTATCTATTAAGATATCTTGTCCCGGACTGCTGGAATTTTTTAAAGAATCCCTGATCAGGTCCAAAGCTTCTCCGAGAACTACTGCACCATACTCTGAAGTAATCAGGAGTATCTTTAAGTATTTCTTATATGAGAGATCTTTTTTTATCAAAGTACGGGAATTATCTTTTATCTCGGATAGAAAATCTGCACTTTTCCCAATACCATTATTGATCTGGAAAAATTTTCCATAACTTTTAAAAGAAGGGAAGCTTTTACCTGCGAGGATATAGAATTCGTCTGAAAGAAAAACAGTATTTGACAATTTTCTCCCATATCTTTTTTTCAATCCATCCACCATCATTATTGTTTGTTTTGCTTCAGCACCGCTAAACGGCCTTATGCTCCCATTCTTATTATAGTCTGTAACACCAACAGGGATTATGCCTATAGAATCTATGCTCTTATATTCATTATGTAATTTCCTGATAGTATGCTCAAGGTCTTTAGAATCATTTATCCCGGGCACAAGCACTATTTGAATATTTGTCCTGATGCCGGCATTATCAAGTATTTTAAAATATTTAAGCTCTTTTAAATGGTTTTTGTTCCCGAATAATATACTTCTTATATCAGGGTCGAGGCTGTGAATCGATATATGCAGGGGTTCCAGTCGGTATTTTACTATTTTTTCTATATCTCTGATAGATAAATTGGTCAGAGTAATAAAATTTCCATACATATATGAAAGAAGAAAATCATCATCTTTGATATATAATGCAGGTCTCAATCCCGGAGGGAGCTGGTCGACAAAACAAAATATACATTTATTTTTACATCTTCTAATCCTGTTCAAGTCTTCATATCCTCAATCTTTTTTTTGATCTCAAGGATATCTTTTTCCGGTGTTGAGGCTCCTCCGCAGATTCCGATTATTTCTGCACCTTCCAGCCATGCAGGCTCAATGTTTGTGCTGTTCTCTATATGATAGGTCCGGAGATTATTTTCCTTTGAAATGTCTGCAAGATGAGTGGTGTTTGCGCTATTTTTACCTCCAACGACCAGCATGAGGTCTGCTCTTTTTGAAAGATTTCTGACAGTGTCCTGGCGCTTTTTTGTTGTATCACATATCGTATTTATAATATATACCTCTCTTGAACTAACAAGTAGTTTTCCAGTAAGCTCTATTACTTTGCCTATAGTCTGGGTGGTCTGGACAACGACTCCTATCTTCTTTTCATTATTAAGCAGGCATAGATCTTCTTCGTTCTCAATAACTACTACTTTATCACGGTTCACCTGTTCTCTTATGCCGCATACTTCGGGATGCTCCTTATTGCCGATAACCGCTACGAAGAAACCTCCTTCTGCAAGTTTTAGCGCTTCTACTTGAGCTTTTTTGACAAATGGGCACGTTGCATCAATAATATTAATTTTTCTTTTTCTTAGAGCATCCAAAAGTGCCGGGGTCATTCCGTGCGACCTTACAATAAATACACTCCCGTCTTCCACGTCCCTGATATCATCGACAGATATTAAACCCTTTATTGAAAGTTCTTTCTCTACTCCCGGATTATGTAT
Source organism: uncultured bacterium (assembly GCA_965549355.1). GTDB lineage: Bacteria > Actinomycetota > Humimicrobiia > Humimicrobiales > Humimicrobiaceae > M55B120. The sequence continues at coordinate 3,036 of CBEVGD010000061.1, forward strand.
TATGGACCCAAGCGTGGATACCCTGTCTCCATCACCCCCATGCCTTACAAGGGCTTCTTCTGCAAGCTTTAGCGCTCTCTTAACACCAAAACAATATCCGGAATATTTTGCGATTTCTATCTTCATAATATATTTCTATATCTATTTTATTTTGCTATAAAGTTTTTTTATTGAGTCCATAGTTTCAGAGACGATAAGTGCGATAGCATCCTTGCGCTCATTTTCATTGGCAATTATTTTTGTATCTACAATATCCCCTATTATTACTTTGATCTTTGGAAAATATAATCTTTTGTGCGGCTTCTGTATTATCTTGTTTGAACCGCTGATAGCAATAGGAATTATTGGGGCACCACTTAGTATGGATATCAGGCCTATGCCTTTTTTACCTTCGCCTACGGTCCCGTCCTTAGATCTCGACCCCTCAGGGAATAATCCCAGAATATTATCATATTTAAGAATATTAAGAGATGTTTTAAACGACTTACGGTCCATTGCGTTCCTGCTTACTGGAAATGCGTTTAAGTAAGTCACCAGATTTGATAGGAAACTTACCGAAAACAATTCCTTTTTTGCCATAAAATATGTGTATCTTGGGATATAAGCAGCAATTATTACAGGATCGACATAGCTTAGATGATTACAGCACACAATGAATCTCCCCTGTTTAGGGATCTTGTGGCGATCTATTATTGTAACCCTGTATAGCGGGCTGAAGATCCCCATCAGAAAATACTGGATAATCCTGTATAATATTCTGTAGGCTGTTCCGTGTGAATATTTAAGTTTTTGTGCGGCCATAATACAGCTGTTTTATTTTATTTATAACTTCCACTACAGACATATCGGAAGTATCGATCTTAATGCCGTCTTCAGGGACCACAAGAGGACTGTCTTTCCTGCTGCTGTCAATATCATCCCTGTTTTTAATCTCTTCTTCAATAGAGGCTACTTCCATTTTCTGATTATTCTCATCCAGTTGAAGTTTTCTTCTTTTTATCCTTTCGGCCATACTGGCAGTCAGGAATATTTTCAATAATGCATCAGGGCATACAATGCTGCCTGTATCTCTGCCTTCAAGTACGGCATTTCCTTCTGAGGCAAGCTTTCTCTGGATAGATACAAGGTATTTTCTTATTCCTGAGAGTTTACTCACTATCGATACAGCGGCCCCTACTTTGCTGCTCCTTATCTCATCAGTAACATCCTCGCCATCCAGTCTCAGTTTTGTGTACTTGCTTTCATCAAATGCTTTGCTGTCTATCTCAAGTTTTATATCCTTTGCTCTTGCGAGAATAGACTCCTCGTCGTCCAGGCTAATATTATTTTTTAGGGCTATCAAAGTCACTGCCCTATACATGGCACCCGTATCAATATATTTCAGACCCAGATCCCTGGCAATAATCTTTGCAATAGTGCTTTTACCGCTGCCAGCCGGACCATCTATGGTTATTATATTATTATTGCCGCTTTTATTCATTTCAGTTTGCTATAGAATTAATAGTCTTCTTAAAGCCCGGGAAAGAAGTATCTATACATTCAGGATTAGAAATGATCAGCTTTTCCTCCGAAAGCATAGAAAGTACCGCAAGAGACATCGCTATGCGGTGATCCCCCATGCTATCGGTGGTTCCTCCCTTTATTTTCAGATCCTTATCCCCCCTGATCTCGAGTCCGTCTTTTAGCTCTTTTATTTTTATACCGGTTTTATTAAACTGGGTTCCAATGGCTCTCAAACGGTCACTTTCCTTGTTTCTGAGCTCTCCGGCACCTCTTATGACAGTAATGCCGCCTGCTCTGGCTGCAGCAACAGTAAGAATGGGTATCTCATCAATTATATTAGGTATCTTATCGATTCCTATCCTTGCCGGCATTAGATTGCTTGATAAAACCTCTATATCAGCCACTGGCTCATTGCAGATTATTCTCTCATTTTTTATATTAATGCGTCCGCCCATTTCCTTTAATATATCAAGCATATAGCTTCTTGTCGGATTGACTCCTACATCTCTTATCAATATGCTGGAATTTTTTAGCACCAGTACCGCAACGATTACAAACAGTGCCGATGATAGATCACCCGGAATCATAATATCCCTCGCTACAAGCTTCCTGGCCGGATTTATTTTTGTATTTTTACCATTATAACTTATGTCTGCATCAAAGTATTCAAGCATCTTTTCAGAATGGTCCCTGGATATTTCGGGCTGGTTTATCTCGGTCACTCCCTTTGCATGCAGCGCAGCAAGCAATATGCATGACTTCACCTGTGCGCTTGATAGAGCAAGGTCAAATTTCCTGCCGGTAAGATTCTTTTTCCCAAGCATAATAATGGGTGCTTTTGTATTATTTTTTCTGCCGTAAACACATGCGCCCATTGCAGCCAAAGGCTCTATTATTCTTCCCATGGGCCTGTCATTTATTGAACTGTCTCCGCTCAGGACAGACAAAAAGCCATTTCCGGCAAGGACTCCGCTCATAAGGCGCATGGTTGTTCCTGAATTACCCACTTCAAGTATTTCAGAAGGCTCTCTGAGCCTGCCGATCCCGCAACCATTGACAATAAGCTTCTTCCCTTTATCAGTTATTTTTACTCCAAGTTTTTTTAAAACATCCAGAGTGCTGATACAATCTCCGGAGAAAAGATAATTTTCTATATTGACAGGACCATCAATAAGCGATGAAATAATTGCACTTCTATGTGAGATCGATTTATCCCCGGGGATCTTTATATCGCCATTTATGCTTTTAATATTATGGAAATCCATATCACTCGCCCAGCACCTTCTTAACCTTTATATCAAAACCAGCATTTTCTATAGCTTCCTTTGCGATCTGGCTGTCTCTGTTCCCAATAACAAGCAGCTTAAGTATGCCCCCATCAGAGAATTCTGTTGAGTGAAATATTGAAATATCCTCGATATTTATACCTTTTGAACTTATTGCAAGAGTTATATCGCTTAATACTCCGGATCTGTCCGGAATAGCTATTTTTAATTCATAAAGCTTGGATATGTCTTTTTCAACATATTTTGGAAGATTGATCCTTGCCTCCCGGGCTTTTACATAATGTTTCCCTATATAGTCAGCATTATTTTTAGAAAGACCCTCTTTAAACTTATTTAAATAATCTATATAAAGGTCTATAGACTTTATGAGTTCCTCTCTATTTTCAAGAGTTATATCGAGCCACATCTTTGTATTTGAGGCTGCTATTCTTGTCATGTCCCGGAATCCTCCTGCGCATAATCTAAGCAGGTTTTTCAGCTCCTTTTGCCGGTTATCCACAAGTTCTACCAGATTCGTAGAAAGGATGTGGGGAAGATGGCTGATAAGCGCAACATTTTCATCATGCTGGCCGGGGCTCATTGAGATCACTCTTGCTCCTACTTTTGTAAAAAGATTGTGAAGTGCCAGCAGATGTTCCGAAATAGTATTTTCAGTCGGAGTAAGTATATAAAAAGCATTTTTAAACAGGTCTGCTCTTGCAGAAAGGACCCCTTCATTTTCAGATCCTGCCATAGGGTGTCCGCCAATAAAAAAAGTATTCTCCGGAAGCATGCTATTGACCTTTTTAACGATCTTTCCCTTGGCGCTTCCTACATCTGTAATTATCACGCCCTCCTTTAAATGGTCCTTTATCGAATCTATTACCTCGGCGATTCTGCTTATGGGGGTTGCAATTACTATAAGGTCTGCATCTATCACGGATCCTTTATAATCTGCACTCACATTATCGATAATATTACGGTATTTGGCAATATTCATTGCCTCGTCTTCTATATCGTAGCCAGTTAATATAAAATTTTCTTCAAGGCTCTTTAATGCCATTGCCAGGGATCCGCCAATAAGACCAAGGCCTATAACTGTTATATTTTTTATCTTTTTCATATTTAATGTAAGGCCAAATTTTTTAAGTTTATTTAAAAACAGTCTATAACTATATAAGAAATATAGATTTTTAACAATAAAATCAATTTTTTGAAAAAATTTCAAATATAATATTGACACAAAAAATCATTTTTGATATCTTTTATATTATCTTATGACAGGAGGCAACTTTTAGTTAAAGCTAGAAATTGTTTTTGAAAGAAAGCAGGTTCCGGTTTATAAGCTGAAAAGTCCCTGAGAAAAGTCTTAGGATAAGGTCCCAGGATGTTTAGTAACCTACAGCGAAAGCCATGGTGAAGGATAACCTGGGATTTTTTTATCCAAAGAAGCAGCTATTTTAAAATGGTTCCACATGTATGGATATATCGCCTATATTATTTATTTTTTTCCTTATCGTATCCTCGACAGATGTTGCGACCATATGCGCTTGCTCTACTTTGAGCTTTTTATTTAATCTACAGTGGAAGGCAATATTGTATATATTTTTCTTTTCAAGTATTGTGAAATTGTGACAAGTATCAGGATTAACATATTCTGAGATCTCTGTTTTTATTTTTTCTATAAGATCCAGAGAGCTTGAGGTAATATCTCTAAAAGACTCTTTCCCTCTGCTTTCCTCAATATGAATATAGATACTCCTGAGATCAGGTATTTTAATTTTGGCTTCATCTTCTATTTTTTTTGTGAGTATTTCTGTTTCATCAAGGCACAGATCTTTTTTGAGTATTATATGTGTGAATAGATCGATCTGCCCCTTAATCTCATGTATTGTTGTATTATGCATATCCTCTACTTCTTTATGATTAAAGACCATCTCTTTCATTTTGGAAATTATATTATTTGATGAAAAATCAGTTTTTGTTTCGAGGATTATCCTGGAATTCGGTATTTTCATGCTGATATTTTCTTTTATACTCTTTTTTATTTTTTCTACCTGTGACAGATAAAGATTTTCATCGAGACTGACATCCAGATTTATAAATTTAATATTTCCTACTTCATGGATTCTTATTTCATTTACCTTTTTTATTTCTTTTACTGATATAAGCACTTTGCTTATTTTATCGGTTACTTCTGCAGGTATGTAATCAAGAAAATTCCTGAAAACTTTTATCGATAATCTGAGAGTAAATATAAGCACGATTATTGCAGTAATAATAGAAGCTATGGGATCAGCCAGCATATACCCGGCTCTGGCAAGCAATAGTCCTATTATTACAATAATTGAAATGGCGATATCGCTTGAATAATTAAGGAATTCCGCTTCAAAAAGAAATGAGCTATATTTTTTGGCGGCTTTTCCAACAAAGAAGACCCTTGCAATATTTAATGCTACCGAGAAGACAAGAACTATAAAAACATAACCATTGAAGTTTAAATCAAAGTCTCTGTAGATTAAACGAATTATCGATCTGTATATAATGAAAAGACTTAATAATGAGATTATAATAAGCTCTGCTGCAGCAGATAGATTCTCATATTTACCGTGTCCATAAGTATGATCCTTATCAGGAGGACGGATAGCTATCCTGATTGCAAGAAATGCAATCAATACAGTTACCAGGTCAAGTCCGTTATTTAATGCTTCAGAAAAAACGCCAATACTATTTGAAATATAGGCAATGGCCACCTTTGCTATGACAAGTATGACTGACACAGAAAGAGAAAAAGAAGCAATGATGATCTTATTTTTTTTCGACCCCATATCAATCTTTCAATATTTCAGAAATATCCAGATCCTTTACTCTGTAAATAAATTTCTGTTCTACCCGAGGAGCTTCCTCTCCGTCCCAGGAACAATCAAAACCGTCATAGTGATAGCTGCCCCAGTCCATTGTCGTATGTTCATATATGTATCCGGGACCTCTTTCAGTGACTATGTCAAGAAAGTAATTATCTGTCCAAAAGCTTTCCTCAGCAGTTATATCCACCGGCACCCAGCCATAACCCGGAATCTTTATCTCTACCCAGGCATGTCCCACATCAAGTTCCCTGCCCGTCTCATATAGAATAGTATACACAGGTATTCCTGCAGCAAGTCTGGCCGGTATTCCAGCAGATCGCAGCATTGCGGTATAAAGAATAGAATAGTCAGAACAGACTCCCGAACCTTTTTCCATAATCTCCGAAGCACTCATAAACTCATATTCTCTGTTCTCGGCCCTTTCATAATCATAGTGCAGGTTCCTTATTATGTAATCATATAGCACTTCAGCAATTTTTAGGGGCCTGGTCTCATTCCCTATGAGTTTCTGAGTCTGGTTGGAAATAGTAGTATTGTCCGAATCTATATAAAGATCATCCCTGGTATAATAAAACAGGTCAGGATCATTCTCATCATAATCAAGATCCAGATTGATATTACCGTAATCAAATTCATAGATTGTGACATCGAAAACCGCTATGACTGACAGATTTTCCCCGGGTTCCAGATTTTTATCAACATCAAATTTCACCAGCTTGTTCCAGTGGTTATCATAGATCTCATTAATTACAGGGATACTGGTTACAGTATTTTTTATATATTGATAAGGACCGTAGCTCAAGGGGACCCTCATCAGGCACTCAATATCCTTTAATGTTTGCAGACTCTGGTTATCGAGAATATATTCTATCTCTATTTTGAAATCATGGGGGCACATATCCAGAACAGGATCGTTTATATTTGCTATATGGATTTCCTCAGTTACGGTATCGGATATTTCTCCGTCAGATACCTCAAGTGATATCTCATAATAGCCCGGTTCATCAAATATATGATCGATTATTTTCTTATCTTCATAAGAGTCACCATTTATATTCCATATATAATAAAGTTCTTCACCTTCAGGATCAAATGCATTCAGGGCACTTATCATGAGAGGAGTTTCGCTTATATAATAATCACCCACCCTGTCGCCAAAAATATCGATTACTGCATGGGGAGGCATATTACCACCCTCACTTTCTTTGTCGGGTTTATAGGCGCCTGTCTCATCTTCTGTTGATAGCTCCATTATTACGAGCCCTTCAAAGCCGTCTGCTATATATCCGTAATTACCCTTTAGAGTGATGTCGTACGAGGTTCCGCTTGTACTTAACCTGCTTACAATAGAAGGTCCTTCACTATCCATGATATCAAGTGTGTAGACACCGCCGGTAAGATCCGATACATATATAAAACCGTCTATCATATCAAGCTCCCATGCACCTCCCGGCAAATTGATATTTCCCTCAAGAACAGGGCTTCCAGTTGATATGTCAACTATCTGCAGCATACTTTCAGAATAGCTGTCATCTTCCGATATGTGGCTTGAAAGATATACCTTTTCTTCATCCATATAGATCCCCCATGAATTGGATGGTACCTCTATCATCGAACGGACGATCGGCTTTTTCTTCTCACTGACATCTATTATAAGCAATTCACTTTTACCAGCATACTCCTCAACCTGATAATCATAGTAATTTATATTTATACTGACAGTATTATTATGAACAGAGATATTTGCCGGAGAACCGCCAAGAACAAGTTCACTTTTAAATATGGGATTGTTTTTATTTGAAATATCTACTATTTCAAGAGTATTTGTTTCTGCACCATCATCATAGGTGCTGGTATTCACATAAGCATAGCTGCCGTCCACATATAGCCCAAAGACTGATTTTCTATTATTCTTTCCTGTCCTATAGTCGCCGATGACTTCAGGATTTTCCTTATCAGCAATATCGACTATTTTAAATCCGCATTCCGAATAATAATCATTTTCACCAGATATCCATTTTGTATAGGAAATAAATGCAAGATCCTCTCTGACTATTACAATATTTGCAGAATCTATATCGGGACACTTGCCTATTATGTAAGGCTTGGTCTTATCTGATATATTGATTATATATAATACGCCAAGGTCATTTGTAAGATATGCATAATTTCCGGATATATCTACATCTATCGCCTGTCCTGACACAGGAATGCTGCATATCTTCTGATTCTGCGGGGCCCCGTTAAACGCACCGTGGTCCGCCGGTTCAGGCTGATCTTCTTGCTCCTCCCTTTTATTGTCTCTGAAGGTATCCAGAAGTGACAGGACTTTCCCCGGAATGTCCACAGGGCCAAAACAGCATCCTGTAAATAAAAGTGCGGTAATGAGCATTGCAACTAAAATTATAATATATATATTTTTTCTTTTTGCCATATTGCCTTTCAATTTCTTATAATCCAAATTTTAATCTTTAGCTTAATAATATTTTATAAAGGAGTAAGGAGCCTTTTAATGTCATCATCATCCAGCACCCTGTATTTTCTTTCAGGAAGGCTACCAAGAAAAAGTCTTCCTATTTTTACCCTTTTTAAGTCTCTTACAGTATAGTTTATCTTCCTGAAAGCATTCCTTATTATTCTTTTTCTTCCTTCATGTATTGTTATCCTTAAAAAGTCACCATTTCTTTTATTGCCGGCAATCTGTATCATGTCAGGCTTAAAGACCTTCCCTTCAATCATTATCCCTTTTTTTATTTTTTTTATATCAGTATCAGAAATTTTCCTATCTATCTTTACTTCATATGTTTTTGAGATATTGAATTTAGGATGAGTTATCTTATAGACAAGATCGCCGTCATTTGTAAGTATTATAAGGCCCCTGGATTCTTT
>CBEVGD010000062.1:0-11525 GCA_965549355.1 uncultured bacterium
TGTAGAGCTCAAATCTATTGGCCAGAAAAAGATCGAAGTCATTAAAGCTGTAAGACAGATAACAAGTCTCGGGCTCAAAGAAGCAAAAGAGATCGTAGACAAAGCTCCAAATACTATAAAGGAGAAAGTATCTGCGGAAGAAGCAGAAAAGATTAAAAAACAGCTTGAAGATGCCGGTGCAGAAGTAGAAGTAAAATAATCTTTCTAAATTACCAATACTATATATAAAGGTGTAGTGCTCTGCTACTATGCCTTTATGTCATATATATAGAAATGAAGCTGTCGGATAGATAAAAGTGTCCATGAAATGAGATAAGGACAAAAAGTTGACAGAAATTATTATTTTGGTATATTAAGAGTTTGCGAGTTTTCCCGGACTTTTAGTACTATTATTTATAGAAATGTATTATATAGTATGTTCTCTATATATAAAAGTTTTATTTAAGATTATTGATTCCAACTATCCTATAGGATTGCAACTTAAGATTGAGCAAAGAGGAGAATAATTTAATGCAAAAAACAAACAAATTCCAAAGATACAATTTCGGCAGGATATCAAAAATAATGGAGATGCCGCATCTTTTGGATATCCAGAGGGAATCTTTTCAATGGTTCCTGGATGAAGGGCTCGTAGCGGCCCTCAGAGATATTTCTCCCATAGAAGATTTTACAGGGAATCTGTCCCTGGAATTTGTTGACTATAGATTCGATGAGGACATAACCACGCCGGATGAATGCAGGATGCAGGATATGTCATATACCGCACCGCTGAGGGTCATGTCAAGATTTGTAAATAAAGAAACCGGCGAGATGAAGGAACAGGAAGTCTTTATGGGCGATATCCCTATGATGACCGATAAGGGGACCTTCGTTATAAATGGCACCGAAAGGGTAGTCGTATCGCAGCTTGTACGTTCGCCTGGAGTATACTTTGATACTGATATAGATAAGAAAACAGAGCGCGACATCTATATGTGTAAAGTCATACCTACCAGAGGATCCTGGATCGAGCTTGAGACAGATAAAAAAAATATTGCATATGTGAGAATAGACAGAAGAAGGAAATTTCTTCTTACTATTTTTCTGAAAGCCTTAGGATTCGGAAATAATAAAGATCTGATTGAGCTTTTTGGACCTTTCGACAAGGAGAACTGCATCAAGAACACGCTTGATAAAGATGTTACAGAAACAGAAAAAGAAGCATTAATAGAGATATATAAAAAGCTCCGGCCGGGCGAACCGCCAACGGTTGAGAGTGCCAATAATCTTATTAATTCGCTTTTCTTTAATCCCAGAAGATATGATTTTGGGAAAGTAGGCAGATATAAGATAAACCAGAAATTGACAGAAGAAGTGGATGAGAAGATATCCAGCAAGCTTGCTGCCATCGATGAAAAAATGAATATTGACCCGGAAGAGAAATATATACTTAATAGCAGGGATATTTTTCTGATTGTTAAATACCTTATACAGCTTATAAGCGGAATGGGCGAAGTTGATGATATAGACCACTTTGGGAACAGGAGAATAAGGAATATTGGAGAACTGGTTCAGAATCAGGTAAGAATAGGCCTGTCAAGGATGGAAAGAGTCGTAAAAGAGAGAATGACCACTCAGGATCTCGACATGATAACTCCCAAATCCCTTATAAATATCAGGCCGCTTGTGGCCAGCCTGAAGGAATTCTTTGGAAGCGGACAGCTTTCACAGTTTCTTGACCAGACCAATCCTCTTGCTGAGATAACGCATAAAAGAAGGCTTTCCGCCCTGGGTCCGGGGGGACTTTCAAGAGAGAGAGCCGGATTTGAGGTCAGAGATGTACACGCTTCCCATTATGGAAGGATGTGCCCGATAGAGACTCCTGAGGGACCTAATATCGGATTAATAGGCTCTCTTGCCACTTTTGCCACTCTTAATGAGTACGGTTTTATAGAGACCCCGTACCGCAAGGTGGAAAAGGGCACCGTAACAGATGATATTTCATATCTTTCAGCGGATCAGGAAGAAGATTTTGTAGTGGCTCAGGCTACCGAGAAAATAAATTCTAAAGGAAAATTTGTAGGAGAAAAAATTTCGGCAAGGCTGGGAGATGATATTGTATCAGTCGAACCGAAAATGGTAGATTATATGGATGTATCTCCACGGCAGATATTTAGTGCCGCAGCCTCCATGATACCTTTCCTCGAACATGATGATGCAAACAGGGCATTAATGGGTTCTAATATGCAGAGACAGGCTGTTCCCCTTATTGATCCGGAACCTCCCCTGGTGGGCACCGGAATGGAAAAAGAGCTTGCGAGAGATAGCGGGACCCTTGTTCTGGCAAAAGGAGAGGGCATCGTAAAGGAAGTGCACGCTGATCACATTAAAATAGATTATACGAGGAAAAAGGGCGTGGAGCATGAGCTATATAAATTCAAAAGATCCAATCAGGGCACATGCATCAATCAAAGGCCCCTTGTAAGAGAGGGCGATAAGGTTGAAAGGGGGCAGATCATAGCAGATGGCCCCGCTACAAGTTCGGGAGAGCTTGCTCTTGGTAAAAACCTCAGGCTGGCCTTCATGTCCTGGGAGGGGTATAACTATGAAGATGCGATCATAATATCTGAAAGACTTGTGAAGGAAGATGTCCTGTCTTCGGTCCATATTTCAAAACAGGAAGTCGAAGCAAGGACGACAAAACTTGGTAATGAGGAAATAACGAAAGACATACCCAGCATTGGAGAAGAAGTATTAAAGGATCTGGATGAAAGCGGAATAATAAGAATAGGTGCCGAAGTAAAGCCCGGTGATGTGCTTGTGGGGAAGATAACCCCCAAAGGAGAGACAGAACTTACAGCGGAAGAGAAACTTCTCAGGGCTATTTTTGGAGAGAAAGCGCGGGAAGTAAGAGATAGCTCGCTGAAAGTACCTCATGGAATAACCGGAAAAGTTGTAGATATCCAGGTCTTCTCAAGAAAACAGGGTAATGATCTGCCGCCTGGAGTGAATGAACTTGTAAGAGTTTTTATTGCCAAAAAGAGAAAGATCTCTATTGGCGACAAATTGGCTGGAAGACACGGCAATAAAGGTGTTATCTCTGTAATACTGCCTGAAGAAGATATGCCATATACCGAAGATGGAGAGCCTATAGATATAATATTCAATCCACTAGGCGTGCCTTCAAGAATGAATGTCGGCCAGGTGCTGGAGACTCATCTTGGCGCAGTTGCCAAAAAAGGCTGGGAAACAAAGGAAAGAGCGGAAGATGGTTCTGTATATATAGCTACTCCGGTATTTGAAGGAGCCAGTGAAGACAAAATAAAGAGCCTGCTTAAAAAGGCAGGACTTTCAGAAAATGGAAAAGTAGCGCTATATGATGGTAGAAACGGCGAAAAGCTGGCTGATGATATTACTGTCGGTTATGGGTATGTCCTGAAGCTTCTTCATCTGGTAGATGATAAGATACATGCCCGTTCAACTGGACCATATTCTCTCGTTACCCAGCAGCCTCTCGGAGGCAAGGCCCAGTTTGGGGGCCAGAGATTTGGAGAGATGGAGGTATGGGCGCTTGAAGCATATGGAGCGGCATATGCCCTTCAGGAGATGCTCACTATCAAGTCGGATGATGTGACCGGAAGGGTCAAAACCTATGAAGCGATAGTAAAGGGAGAGAATATCGAGAAGCCGGGAATACCTGAATCTTTCAAAGTCTTAATAAAGGAGATGCAGAGTCTTGGCCTTGATGTAGAGGTGCTTTCAGAGGAAGGCAAGCAGATAAAGGTATCCAGGCCCGAAGACGAGATAATGAGGACGGTAGAAGAGCTTGGGATAAATCTTGAGACCGGCGAAGGACTTCTTGGTATAAATATTAAAGGGGACCGGGCTCCGGAAGAAGATGCGGAAGCGCCGGCCAGGGCCAGTGCTCCTGATAAAAAGGGCAAAGGCAAAAAGAAGAAGGCGAAACCCAAACTTACTGAAGAGGAAAAAGACATCCAGCAGCAAATAGAGGCTGGGAAAAAAGAAGAAGACGAGACGGAAGTTAAAACAAAAAAATAAACTTTTATAATTTTGAAAGGGCTTGATTAAATGGTTATTAATTTAGATGTTAGCGATTTTAATGCAATAAGAATCGGCTTAGCATCTCCGGAAAAGATAGGGTCATGGTCCAATGGCGAGGTAAAAAAACCGGAGACCATAAACTATAGGACTTTGAAGCCGGAAAAGGACGGACTTTTCTGTGAGAGAATCTTTGGACCCACCAAAGATTGGGAATGCTACTGCGGCAAGTATAAAAGAGTCAGGTTTAAGGGAATAATCTGTGAAAGATGCGGAGTGGAAGTGACCCGTTCAAATGTCAGAAGAGAAAGAATGGGACATATCTCGCTTGCCTGCCCGGTATCGCATATCTGGTTTTTTAAAGGGGTTCCTTCAAGAATGGGATATATCCTGGATATTAGTCCCAAGGACCTTGAAAAGGTCCTTTATTTCGATTCATATATAATTACAACAATCGACAGGGATAAAATAAAAGTCGAGGAAGAGAAAATAAAGGAGATAGAGGAAGAAGCTATTAAAAAGGCAAAGGAATTTCATGAGCTCAGGATCAAAGATATACAGACAAGCAAGGATGAGATTATTGAAGCAAAAAAGGAGATAGAGGAAGAAGACCCCCCAAACGGTATTGAAGAAAAAGATGATCTCCAAAATGGTATTGAAGAAAATAACGGTCCCGGAAAAGAAGATAGTCATGATGACAATGATGAAGAAAAAATAGAAGTACCTTCCATAGAGAAAAGAATAGCAGATAAAGTAAAACTCATTAAAGAGACTGATAAAATGCTTGAAGAAGAGGAAGAGATTTATCTGGAGGATGTGGATCTTATAAAGAGAGCCGGTATCTTCTTTTCTAATATAGAAGAAAAGATGCTGGTCTCTGATGAGACCCTGTATAAGAAGATGAGTATGATATATGGCGATTATTTTAATGGAGGGATGGGAGCAGAAGCTGTAAGGGAACTGCTGAGAAATATTGATTGTGAAAAGGAATCCGAAGAGCTAAAAGCCATAATAAAGAAATCAAAGGGCCAGAAGAGAAGCAGAAGCATCAAGAGGCTCAAGATAATATCTTCATTTATAAATTCAAGCAATAAGCCGGAATATATGATACTTGAGATACTCCCGGTAATACCGCCGGACTTAAGGCCGATGGTCCAGCTGGATGGCGGCCGTTTTGCTACCTCCGACCTTAATGATCTTTATAGAAGAGTGATCAATAGGAATAACCGTTTGAAAAAACTTCTTGAGCTGGATGCGCCTGAGATAATAATAAATAATGAGAAAAGAATGCTTCAGGAAGCTGTTGACGCTCTTTTTGATAATGGGAGAAGGGGACGCGCAGTAGTAGGTGCGGGAAACCGTCCGCTAAAATCACTGAGCGATATGCTAAAGGGAAAACAGGGAAGGTTCAGACAGAATCTTCTTGGGAAAAGGGTAGATTATTCAGGAAGGTCCGTAATCGTTGTAAATCCCTATCTTAAAATCGGACAATGCGGACTTCCTAAAAAGATAGCGCTTGAACTTTTCAAGCCTTTTGTAATGAAGAGGCTTGTTGATGAGGGCTATGCGCAGAATATAAAAAGTGCAAGGACCATGGTAGACGGAGCAAGCGAGGAAGTATGGGATATACTGGAAGATGTCATCAAGAATCACCCTGTATTCCTGAATAGGGCCCCTACTCTTCACCGTCTCGGCATCCAGGCTTTTATGCCCATCCTGGTGGAAGGAAAAGCCATACAGATCCATCCTATGGTATGCCCGTCTTTTAATGCTGACTTTGACGGCGATCAAATGGCGGTACATGTGCCCCTTTCAAACGAGGCAAGGGCAGAAGCTATGATACTGATGCTTTCTGCCAATAATATACTATCGCCTGCAAACGGGGAACCAATAGTCGTTCCATCTCAGGATATGATATTGGGCATTTATTACCTTACTTCAGAAAGGATAAAATCTGAAGGTGATGAAAAGTATTATAATGATCCCGAGGATGGCATCCAGGCATATAATTATGGCATAGTGTCTCTTCATGCCCCGATAAAAGTAAAGATCGGAGATAGAGTAATAAAGACAACGATAGGAAGGATCATATTCAACCAGACTCTGCCTGAAAAATATGGGTTTGTGAATAAAGAAGTATCCAAGAAAGAGTTGATTTCGATAATTGCGGACTGTATAGGGAAATTCCCCCAGGCTGAAATAGTAGAAATGCTTGATTTAATAAAAGCCTCCGGTTTTAAATATGCGACAAGATCAGGACTTACAATCGGTATTGACGATATCAGCATACCGGATAAAAAATATGAGATCCTCGAAAAAGTCGAAGAAACAATAGAAAAGATAGAAGATTATTTCAAACGGGGCGAAATAACAGATTTTGAAAGGCATCAGAGAACGATACAGACATGGTCGCAGGCTAATGAAGATGTTGCCAATGCCATGGAGAAAAACTTTGATAAATTCAATCCGGTTTATATGATGGCCACTTCAGGAGCCAGAGGAAATATTAAGCAGCTCAGGCAGCTTGCCGGTATGAGGGGCCTGGTGGCAAATGCCAGGGGTGATATTATAGACAGTCCCATTAAATCCAACTTCAGAGAGGGCTTGAGTGTCCTGGAGTATTTTATATCCACCCACGGAGCCAGACAGGGATTAGCTGATACTGCGATAAGGACAGCAGACTCAGGCTATTTGACGAGAAGGCTTGTTGACGTTGCACAGGATACCATGGTGACAATAAAAGACTGCATGACCGAAGAAGGAGTTTATCTATATGTATTGACGCTTGAAGGAGAGCCGAATACAAACCTTATTGGAAGGATATGTATTGATGAAGTCAAAAATCCTGTCAATAAAAAGGTCATTGTAGAATCAGGTAAAGAGATCCTTAATAAACATCTTCAGAGATTGATACATGCAAATGTTGAGAATGTCAAAGTAAGGTCCGTTATGAACTGTAAAGCAGAGTCAGGCGTATGTCAGAAATGTTATGGACGGGATCTGGCTTCAAGAAAACTTGTAGAAATAGGTGAAGCAGTAGGCACAATCGCGGCCCAATCTATTGGTGAACCCGGAACACAGCTTACTATGCGTACATTCCATACAGGCGGCGTAGCATCGACTGTTATCCAGAGATCCATTAAATCTCCAGTAGCGGGAAAGTTTATATTTAAAAAAGAGCTTTTAAAAAATCTTGGTCTCAAAAAGAAGGACTTTATCGATGGAGATACCAATGAGACTATGGAGATCAATATAGAGCATATACCGCATAAGCTTGTCTTCCAGGTCAAGATGGAAAATGGAGATGTAGTAGATGTGATCACTCCGAGAGGTGAGACTCTTAAATTAAATAAGAACATCAATGTTACTGAGGGTGAGACTTTTGCCAAGCTTATAATGACAGCAAAAAGAAAAACCCATGTCCACAAACATGAAAAGACCTTTGAAGGCATAGATATAACCAGCGGTCTTCCAAGGATAGTGGAGCTTTTTGAGGCCAGAAAACCTAAAGAGCATTCATCCATAGCGGAGATATCAGGAAAAGTAGAGATACAGGATATAGATACAAGGTTCAGGATGGTAACTATTAAGAGCAAGGATGGAAAACAGGAAAAAGCCTATCAGATACCGACAAGAGCAAAGTTTAATGTAAGTGATGGCGATAAAGTAATAGCCGGGGACCAGTTGACCGAGGGTCCCAGAAATCCTCATGATATCCTGCTTGTAAGCGGAATCAAAGAGTGCCAGCAGTATCTTGTAAAAGAAGTACAGAATGTGTATAAATCACAGGGCGTTGAGATCAATGACAAACATGTAGAAGTGATTGTGAGGCAGATGCTCAAGAAAGTGACCATAATCGATCCAGGCGATACCGGCTTCCTGCCGGGTCAGATAGTGGACAGGCTTGTATTTGATGGAAATAATAATAAACTTATATCCAGCATGAAACAGCCCGCTACAGCGGTACAAAACCTTATGGGTATAACTAAAGCATCTCTGGCAACCGACAGCTTCCTTTCAGCGGCTTCATTTCAGGAGACGACAAGGGTGCTCACAGATGCCGCTCTTGAGAACAAGATAGACTATCTCTATGGGCTAAAGGAAAATGTAATACTGGGGAAAGCGATCCCTGCAGGGACAGGCATGAACAAATTTAAGGATATGGTGCTTTCGTATCCCGGACACAAGGAGGAAGAAAAAGATGAAATAGAGATTCTTCAAGAATCAGAGGAAGATGATATAAAGGAAATAGAGATAAATATATAAAGATAAAGGTGGCTAGGGAACGAGTTTTTAGCCACTTTTATATTGACATTTTGTAATGTAAGTGATAAATTCTTTTTTCGTGTCTCAATATAGGATTAAAGTTTTTAACCGATTTTGTTCAAAGTGTATTAATATAAAAAATAGTAAAGGTAAGTGTTTATGCCCACTATTAATCAGTTAGTCAGAAAAGGCAGAAAAAAAATAAAGAAAAAGAAAAAAACTCCGGCTCTTCAGGGGAACCCGCTCAGGCGGGGGGTATGTATAAGAGTGTATACGACTACTCCAAAGAAGCCAAATTCGGCTCTGCGAAAGGTTGCAAGGGTCAGATTGACCAATGGACAGGAAGTTACTGCTTATATACCGGGGATAGGCCATAATCTTCAGGAACACTCCATTGTCCTGGTAAGAGGCGGAAGAGTGAAGGACCTCCCGGGCGTCAGGTACAAAGTCATACGCGGAGTTCTGGATACGGCAGGAGTAGATAATAGAAAATCCGGCAGATCAAGGTATGGAGCCAAGAGACCGAAATAATTTATATCTTTTAAGGAGATTTGATGTCAAGAAAAAGTAAGCCAGTAAAAAAAGAATCTGTTTTAGATCCGATTCATAAAAGCAAGCTGGTGGGACAGATCATCAGCAAGATCTTATTGGGCGGTAAAAAGAGCAAGGCCGAAGGCATTGTATATGGAAGCCTGAAGATCTTAGAAGACAAGACAAAGGAAAATCCCCTGGAAATATTGGATAAGTGCATGGATAATGTAAAACCGCTTCTTGAAGTAAAGCCCAGGAGAGTGGGGGGAGCTACATATCAGGTTCCAATAGAAGTTTCTTCTGCAAGAGCAAGTACCCTGGCGATCAGGTGGATCGTAGGTTTTGCGAGAAGCAGGAAAGAAAGTACGATGAAGGAGAGGCTTGCTTCTGAAATACTCGATGGAGCGAGCAATGCTGGAAACAGTGTGAAGAAAAAAGAGGATCTACATAGGATGGCTGAAGCCAATAAGGCTTTTGCACATTATAGATGGTAATTTATTAGAGATAATTATTGAATGCAGGTGGCCCGGGATGGCAAGGCAAGTATCGCTTAAAAATACAAGAAATATTGGAATAACGGCACATATAGATGCCGGCAAGACAACTACTACAGAGAGAATATTGTACTATACCGGAAAGACCTACAAGATAGGTGAGGTACATGATGGAGCCGCTGTTATGGACTGGATGGTCCAGGAACAGGAAAGGGGTATCACAATCACCTCTGCTGCGACTACTGCCTTCTGGAAGGACCACAAGATAAATGTAATAGATACGCCCGGCCATGTAGATTTTACAGTGGAAGTAGAGAGATCTCTCAGGATTCTTGACGGCATGATAGCTTTATTCTGTGCGGTCGGCGGAGTAGAGCCGCAATCAGAGACTGTATGGAGACAGGCAGTCAAGTATAATGTCCCGCGCATAGCCTTTATCAATAAAATGGATAGAAGCGGAGCTGACTTTTTCTATGTGCTTGATATGATGAAGAACAGGCTCAATGCCAATCCTCTTCCAGTACAGATACCTATCGGGAATGAAGACAAGTTTGAAGGGATCATAGATCTTATAAGCATGAGAGCCATAATGTACAAGGACGAGATGGGGATCAAATTTGAGTATGAAGATATTCCTGAAGATTTAAAACCTGTCGCTGAAAAATATAGACAGGAGCTTATTGAGAATATTGCAAATTATAATGATGCTATATTAAATAAATATGTTGAAAATGAACATATAAGTGAAGAAGAATTAAAAAAGGCTATCAGGGAAATAACTATTAACGTTGAAGGCATCCCTGTCCTCTGCGGAGCCGCATTTAAAAATAAGGGGGTACAGCCGCTCCTGGATGCTGTTATAGATTATCTGCCATCGCCTCTGGATGTAAAAGCGTCTTCTGGCATTAATCCTGATTCAGGGGAAGAAGTTATCAGGAAAGTTGATGACAACACACCTTTCTCGGGTCTTGTATTTAAAATAATGACGGACCTGTTTGTCGGGAGACTGAGCTATCTCAGGATCTATTCGGGCATGCTCACAAGCGGCACGCAGATAATTAATACAAACTCCGGCAATAAGAGCAGGGTAGGAAAGCTATTGGAGATGCATGCTAATAGCCGGATAGAATTAAAGGAGTCTTATGCAGGCGAGATAGTGGCAGTAGTAGGGTTAAAGAATGTTAATACAGGTGATACAATAAGTGATATAAAGCACCCTGTGAGATTTGAATCCATAACATTTCCCGAGCCTGTGTTGTCAATTGCTATTGAACCCAGGACAAAAGCTGATCAGGAAAAGCTTGGAAGATCATTGGGACGCCTTACGGAAGAGGACCCTACATTCAGAGTGGAGACTGATTCGGAAACGGGGCAGACCATAATCTCGGGAATGGGCGAACTTCATCTTGAAATAATTGTCGATAGGCTGATGAGAGAATTCGGAGTCAATGCAAATGTAGGCAGGCCGCAGGTATCCTACAGAGAAACGATCACCAGAGAAGCTCAGGTTGAGGGGAAATATATAAGGCAAAGCGGCGGAAGGGGCCAGTATGGCCATGTAGTGATAAAGTTTGAATCAAATGATTATGGAAAAGGTTATGAGTTTGAAGACAAGACAAAGGGCGGATCAGTACCGAGAGAATATATAAAATCGGTGGAAAAAGGCATTGAAGAAGCTATGGCCACTGGAGAAGTAGCCGGTTACCCGGTAGTAGATGTCAAAGCGACTCTTCTGGATGGCTCTTATCATGAGGTGGATTCTTCTGAGATGGCCTTCAGGATAGCTGCTTCAAAAGCATTTAGAGATGCTATGAAAAAAACAAATCCGATACTCCTGGAGCCTGTAATGAGGGTTGAGGTAGTGGTCCCGGATGAATATATGGGAGAAGTGATCGGGGACCTCAATTCAAGAAGGGGCAGAGTAGGTTCAGTGGATCTAAGAAATAAAAACAGGATCATAAAAGTAGAGGTACCGCTGTCCGAGATGTTTGGATATGCGACAGATGTCCGTTCAAAGACTCAGGGAAGGGCAACATTCAGTATGGAGTTTGCAAAATACGAGCCCATGCCCGGAAAGATAGCAGATGAGATCATCAACCGATATAAAGGAAATAGCATTGCTGTTTAAATATATAAAAAGCATACCATCAAAGAAAGGATAAATTATGGCTAAGGAAAAATTTGAAAGAACCAAGC
>CBEVGD010000063.1:0-11130 GCA_965549355.1 uncultured bacterium
ATGGCATCAAACAATATATGATCGATATGTTCGAACCGGACCATAAATTGACAGGGATGGAATTTAAGGATACTGCAGTAAGGATAATAGGTAAAGCGGGTTGAGAGAGGACGGCGACATCAGTAAAAGTAGGGGGGTCAAGCTTGTATATAACAGCCTATATAGCCCACATAGAGTAAGGTCCCGGAGAAAATAGCGAGTTCTGGGACAAGATTGAAAAGAATATTGATATATATGGCCTTAATAAATATTACAAAAGATTATGTGAAATAGACGGGGCCTATGCACTAAAAATAAGCAGCAATGACAGAAGAAGGATAGTAAGGGCCCTTGAGGTTTATAGCCTATCGGGCACGCCTTACTCTGAGATGCAAAAATCATGGAACAGGGAAACATCTTTTGATGTGGCTTTCATAGGTTTAAAAAAAGAGAGGGCTGCTCTTTACGGGGACATAGAAAAAAGGGTCGAAGAGATGTTCGACAGCGGTCTCGTAGGGGAAGTAAAGGGTCTTTTGGAAAATGGTTATAGCGGTTCTTTCAGTATGAGGCAGGCTGTCGGCTATAAAGAAGTGATAGAGCATATGAAGGGAAATATCAGCCTGGATGAATGCAAAAGGATGGTCAAGCAAAATTCCAGAAGACTTGCAAAGAAGCAGATGACCTGGTTCGGCCGCGATAGCAGGATTAATTGGCTCAGTGTGGATAATTATGATAATATATTTGACTTAGCAATAGATGCAGTAAAAATAATCCACAGGGAAGTAAAATATGAAAAAAATTGAATTTTCAAAATATAACGGGCAGGGAAATGACTTTGTTATAATAGATGCGGTCAGTAAAGAAATCTCACTTTCAAACATTCAGATAACTTCCATATGTGATCGGCATTTCGGCATAGGCGCAGATGGATTGATACTTGTTAAGAGGTCAGAAAAATCAGATTTCTATATGGATTTTTATAATATGGACGGCAGCAAGGCTGAGATGTGCGGAAATGGAATAAGATGCATGGCAGGCTTTATATATAATAAGGGACTCAGCAGCAGTAATAGTCTAACCATAGACACTCTTGCAGGGATCAGGAAGATAGAGATGAGAATTGTAGATGGAGGACCCGGCAATATAAGGATCGATATGGGACCCCCTGTCTTTAAACCTGAAGATATACCCGTAAGGCTTAACGACCATGAAATATTTGGTTATAAGCTTTCTACCAGTGCAGGCGAGTTTGATATAAACTGCGTCTCAATGGGGAATCCTCACTGTATTATATATATTGAAGGTGATGAAGATCTTGAAAAAATACCGCTCCACTCCTGGGGACCTATTATTGAAAATGATCCGGTTTTCCCAAATAAGACCAATGTCGAATTTGTCAGGGTCAGGGACAAAGATCATATCGATATGAGAGTCTGGGAAAGAGGAGTGGGGGAGACACTTGCCTGCGGTACAGGAGCATGTGCTGCCGGAGTATCTTCAATAAAACTGGGCAGGATCAGGGGTTCCTCTGTGAATGTAAGGGTCCCCGGAGGAGACCTAAATGTTTTATGGGAGGGTCCATCCAGCAATGTATTTCTTGGGGGAACAGTGGAACACGCCTTTGACGGAATATACTATATTTGATTTATTAAATATATTTGCATATAGATAAATTCTCGAAAATAGAAAGGAATAGAAAGAATGATATTCGAAGAATCCCGGAGACTAAAAGAACTGCCGCCCTATCTTTTTGCTGAAATAGATAAGATAATCCAGAAGAAAAGAAATGAGGGGATAGATGTGATAAGTCTGGGAATCGGAGATCCGGATATTCCTACCCCTGAAGGCATAATAGAGGAACTGCAAAAGGAAGCTGAAAATCCGGAGAACCACCAATATCCTTCAAGCTATGGCATGGATCTTTTTAAGAAATCTGTTGCTGACTATTATATGCAAAGATTTGGAGTATCCATAGACCCGGAAACAGAAGTAATACCGCTATTCGGTGTGAAAGAAGGTGTTGCGAATATTGCTTATGTCTATATTGATAATGGTGATTATGTATTGATCCCTGATCCCTCTTACCCGGTATATAGTATCGGCACCATGTTTGCCGGCGGCCTTACATATACAATGCCAATGGAAGAAAAAAATGATTATATTATAGATCTGGATAAAATTGACCCTGCAATAGCCAAAAAAGCTAAGATGATGCATATCAATTATCCTAATAATCCTACATCAGCTATCTGCGGCCTGGATTTTTTTGAGAGGGTTGTAGAATTTGCGGAAAAGAATGATATCATCGTCTGCCATGATAATGCATATGCAGATACTTATTTTGGAGAGACAAAACCTTTTAGCTTCTTAAATGCTAAGGGTTCCAAAGAAGTCGGAATAGAATTTTATTCGCTTTCAAAGACATTCAATATGACAGGCTGGAGGATCGGCTGCGCTGTCGGTAATAAGGATATTATAGCCAGTCTTGGAAAGTATAAGACAAATGTAGACTCAGGCGTATTTAATGCGGTCCAATATGCAGCTATCGAGGCTCTAAAGAATTATGAAAAGTATAGCAGTAATAATAACCTTATATACAAAAAAAGAAGAGAGATGACGGCTTCTATGCTGGATGATATAGGAATTGATTATTACAGGTCCAATGCTACTATATATGTATGGGCAAAGGTCCCCCGCGGCCATACATCAAAATCTTTTGCGCAGCTTGTACTCGATAAGGCAGATGTGGTGATAACTCCCGGCAGTGCCTATGGAAAGTATGGAGAGGGACATTTTAGGATCTCTCTGACAATAAGAGACAGCCGCCTTAAAGAGGCACTTGAAAGAATAAAGAATGCCCTGTAAGGAATCTTAATGTATAGAATATTGTGTATCCAGCGACATTTAAAAGATATTATTAAAACCGGTATTATATGACCAGGGAAAGAGTTCTTTTAGTCTTAATAGAGTTTACACGCAATATAGCAAGGAAAACTGCTGTATCTGCAAGAAGATATTCAAAAGATGAAAATATTGAAGAACTTTCCAATCTTGCATTAAGCGCTGGAGCAGATATAGGAAAAATTCTTTCATATAAGCAGCAGAAGCCGAATCCAAAATATTTTATTAGCAGCGGAAGGCTTGAGAATATAAAGATGCTGCTTGAAGAAAATGATATAAGGCTTATTATTTTTGATGATGAGATAACTCCCACACAGCAGAGGAATCTGCAAAGAAAATTAGATATCAAAGTGCTGGATAGAGCCGCCCTGATACTTGATATATTTGCTCAGCGGGCGAACAGCAGGGAAGGTAAATTGCAGGTAGAGCTTGCCCAGCTGAATTACCTGATGCCGAGACTTATAGGAAGGGGAGTAGAATTATCAAGACTGGGCGGAGGGATCGGCACCAGAGGTCCAGGAGAGACCCAGCTCGAAGTGGATAGAAGAAATATAAGGAACCGGATAACCAGTCTTGAAAAGAAAATAGATCAGATATCGGTTCAGCGGGGGACCCAGAGAAAGAGCAGAAAAGATAATATTTATCAGATAGCACTTGCAGGGTATACAAATAGCGGTAAATCGACTCTTCTTAATTCCCTTACCGATTCTGATGTTTATGCCAGGAATATGCTTTTTTCTACACTGGATTCGACTACAAGAAAACTGAGGCTTGAAGTAAAACCCGATGTTCTGATTACAGATACAGTCGGATTTATAGAGAAGCTTCCGCATCAGCTTATTGCAGCATTTAAATCGACTCTTGAAGAAGTAAAAATCTCGGACCTTTTACTGCTTATTGTGGATATTAGCAATAGCAGTTTTGAGTCAAATATTTTAAGTGTAAAGAAAGTATTAAAAGAGATAGATGTATGGGGGAAGCCCTTTATAATGGTTTTCAATAAGATAGATAAAATAGACGACGGTCTGTTAAAAAGTCTCCAGCTTAAATACAGGAACTCTATTTTCATATCAGCCCTTAAGGGAACCGGTTTGGATAAGCTTAAGGAAAGGATAAAGAAGAATATAGAAAAGCATAATCTGAATATAAAAGTAATAATACCCTATAGCGATCAAAAGATCATATCCTTTATCTATAATAAATGTCAGGTGCTGAAGAGAAAAGATATGGAAAATGGTATTTTGCTTGATCTAAACATAGAGTCAAAATACAGTAGTTCACTTTCACCCTATATTTACAGGAAAAATAAAACAAAGATATCCTAGAAATATATTTAAAAAATTGAACACAGGGAGAACTAATGAAAGTTATTAAAAAAGGAAATCATCGTTTATTTGAATCAGATATTGAAACAAAAAAAATCGTATCTGAAATGCTGAAAGATTTAGATAAAAACGGTATGGATTCAGTTAGAAAGTATAGCAAAAGGTTTGATGACTGGAATCCGGATAGCATTGAATTATCCGAAAAGCAGATAAACCAGGCAATATCAAAATGTGACAGCCAACTAATAGAAGATACTGATTTCTGTCAGAACAATGTAAGGAAATTTGCAGAAGCCCAATTTTCCACTATGCAATCTCTTGAGGTAGAAATCAGCCCGGGAGTTATTTTGGGCCATAAACATATTCCGGTTAGTAATGTAGGAAGTTATATTCCGGGTGGAAGATATCCTATGTTTGGATCTGCCCAGATGAGTATTATACCTGCTAAGGTAGCCGGGGTTGAAAATATTATTGCATGTACGCCTCCTGTAAAAGAAATAGGTTATTACCCGGCAACAATTAATGCTATGGAAAAAGCAGGAGCTGATAGAATATTTGTACTTGGCGGAGTTCAGGCCTGTGCTCTTATGGCTTTTGGTATGGAAATAGTCACTCCTGTAAATATATTGTGTGGGGCTGGCAATAAATATGTGGCTGAAGCCAAAAGGCAATTATTTGGTGAATGTGGTATTGATCTACTGGCTGGACCTACTGAAATTGCGGTAATTGCTGATAATGATGCAGATCCCAAAATAGTAGCCTGCGATATTTTAGGCCAGGCAGAACATGATCCAAATAGCGGTCAGCTTCTAATATGCTTTAGTGAAGGTTTTGCTAAAAAAGTGATAATAGAGATTGAAAAGCAACTGAAAAATCTCCCTACTAAAGATGTTGCAGAAGTTTCCTGGAATAATAATGGTATTGTATATGTGGCAGACGATGATGACGAAGCCATAAAAATCAGTGATGATTATGCTCCTGAACACCTGGAACTTCATGTAAAAGAAGCTGATTATTACTTTGAAAATTTAAAAAATTATGGTTCTTTGTTTATTGGAGAAGAGACTACCGTAGCTTATGGGGATAAGTGTATTGGAACCAACCATATACTTCCCACATCCAGTGCAGCCAAGTATACTGGTGGAGTATGGGTTGGTAAATTTTTAAAAACAGTTACTTATCAAAAAATGACTAGAGAAGCAAGTTGCAAAATAGGTTTAGTATGTGCCAGGCAATGCGAGATTGAAAGAATGTTAGCCCACGGCTTAACTGCAACTGCCAGAGTAAAAAAGTATAAGAAATAATCTTTCAAAGAAATAAATAATTATTTAAAAAAAAAGGAGAAAATTATTGTGTCAGGAATAAACTTAGGGCTAAAAAAACTATTTAAATGCAAAAAGAATCTGGTGATTTCAGCTCTTGACCATGTAATGAAGTATGGGGGCCGGCCAGGAGAATAAAAGAATTTTACAATAATTTATAATGCTATAAAATAGCTTCAGTGCAATCATTAAATAATTTATCATATATATATGATAAAGGAGATGAATGACAAAGAAAACATTCATAATAGATGCCTTAAGAACTCCAATAGCAAATTTTGGCGGTTCACTTAAAAGTGTAAGTGCAATTGATTTAGGCACTCTTCTAATAAGCGAGATAATCAAGAGAAATAATCTCCAAAAAGATGCATTGGATGGAGTCATCCTGGGTAATGTCCTGCAGGCAGGACTGGGACAAAATCCAGCAAGACAATGTGGACTTATGGCCGGACTTGCTGAAAGCACATCAGCATTTACAATAAACAAAGTCTGTGGATCCGGCATGAAGGCTGTAGATATCGCATATAAAAACATACTGGCAGGCGACGGTGGAATATTTATTGCCGGTGGCATGGAATCCATGTCAAATGCCCCATATCTACTAAATGGCGCCAGATGGGGCTACAAAATAGGGGATAATAAGTTAATCGATGAAATGGTAAAAGACGGACTCTGGTGTCCCTATAATAATATACATATGGGCAGCTTAATAGATGACCTTGCAAGAGAATATAATATAACAAGAAAAGCGCAGGATATATTTAGCCTTGACAGTCATATAAAAGCAGTAAAGGCAATAGATGATGGCAGGTTCACTGGTGAGATAATCCCGGTTGACTATATTATAAAGAAAGGCAAGAAAGCCCGATTTGTAAATGATGAACATCCACGGAAGGATACCACACTGGATAAATTATCCAGTCTAAGGCCCGCTTTTTCAAGTGAGGGGACCGTTACTGCCGGGAATGCCTCCGGTATAAATGATGGAGCGGCAGCTCTACTCATAGCTTCAGCCAGTGTAGTAGAGAAACTTGGATTAAAACCATTAGCTGAAATAATATCCATATCAGAAATTGGGGTAGAGCCAAAGTATTTTGGAACCGCACCAATTACTGCAACCAGAAAGGCTCTCAGTATGGCAGATCTTACAATAAATGACATTGAACTGGCCGAGCTTAATGAAGCATTTGCGGCCCAGACTTTAATAGTGATGGATAAACTTGGCATAGATAGAAAAATAGTAAATGTGAACGGAGGCGCTGTAGCAATGGGACATCCAATAGGGGCAAGCGGGGCCAGAATCGTTGTGACCCTGCTGCACGAGATGATAAAAAGAGACAGTAAGCTTGGACTTGCCTCTCTCTGTATCGGTTCCGGAGAAGGGATGGCCGCAATAATAAAGAGAGTGGCGGTATGAAGCTAAAAGGCAAAGTATCCCTTATAACCGGAGCAGCCAGGGGTCTCGGAGCTGCCATAGCATATAGACTTGCAGAAGAAGGGTCCACAGTATTTATAAATGATCTTAAAACCGATAGTCTTACCCGGACTTATAGAAAATTAAAAAAGATAAATAATAATTGCTATATGTATGCTGCCGACATAACGGATAAAACAAAAGTTAAAGATATGTTTTCATATATTTTTAAAAAGGAAAACAAAATAGATATACTGGTCAATAATGCCGGAATCACAAAAGACAGCTTCTTTCATAAGATGAAAGACTCTGACTGGCAAAAAGTTATAGATGTAAATATTGGCGGGATGTATAACTGTACCAGAGCGGCCATAGAGGATATGAGGAATAATAACTATGGCAGGATAATAAATATTTCCTCGGTAGTGGGCATATCGGGAAATATGGGCCAAACTAACTATGCGGCTTCAAAAGCTGCAGTTATAGGTTTTACAAAAGCACTTGCACTGGAGTCAGCAGCCAGAAATATTACAGTAAACGCAATAGCCCCTGGGTTTATAGAAACGGATATGACAAAAGTTATACCGGAAAAGATAAAAGAAAAAATAATAGCTAAAATCCCTGCGGGCCGGTTTGGAAAACCAGAAGATATCGCAAGCATTGTAGCCTATCTCTCAAAAGATGAGGCAAATTATATTACGGGCCAGGTAATAAGTGTAAATGGAGGATTTTTGACCTGATGGAAAAAATAATATCTGCAGCTAAGGCAATAAGCTTAATTAAAGACGATGATTGTATTGGTGTAGGAGGTTTTGTAGGAATGGGCCACCCGGAAGAGCTTACTAAAACCTTAGAAGATAGATACATGAATACAAATACCCCAAAAAACTTAACCATAACTTATGCGGCGGGCCAGGGGGACGGCAAAGAGAAAGGGATAAACCATCTGGCACATTCCGGACTTGTAAAAAGAGTAATTGGCGGCCACTGGGGGCTTGCCCCAAAAATGGGAAAGCTTGCTATAGAGGGTAAAATAGAGGCATATAATTTTCCCCAGGGAGTAATCTCCCACCTGTACAGAGAAATTGCGGCTAAAAGACCGGGAATAATAACCCATGTCGGGCTAAAGACCTTTGTGGATCCGAGAGTATCAGGTGGAAAATTAAATTCCAGTACCACTGAAGATATGGTAAAGCTGATAAAGCTAAATGGAAAAGATAAGCTTTTCTATAAAACATTTCCCATAAATGTAGCACTTATAAGAGGCACATCATCAGACAAATATGGCAATATCTCAATGGAAAAAGAAGCCGGATCACTTGAGATGCTGTCTCTTGCTCAGGCTGCAAAAAATTGTGGTGGTATTGTAATAGCTCAGGTAGAAAGAATAGTAGGAAATGGTACACAAAATCCCTGGATGATAAAGGTCCCTTCAATATTTGTGGATTATATTATTATAGCAGAGAAATCCAATCAATGGCAGACTTATGGTGAACCATATAACCCATCATTTAGCGGAGAGATAAAAATTCCTTTAACTGATATACCTGCTCTTCCATTAAATGAAAGAAAAATAATAGTTAGAAGGGCGTTTTCTGAAATCGAAGATACTGCAGTGGTAAATTTAGGCATAGGCATGCCGGAAGGAGTATCCCTGGTAGCCAATGAAGAGGGAAAAACAGAGCTTATAAAAATAACGGTAGAGGCCGGAGCGATAGGAGGAATCCCGGCAGGAGGTCTTTCATTTGGAGCTTCCTATAATCCTGAAGCTATAATCGATCAGCCCTACCAGTTTGATTTCTATGATGGAGGTGGTCTGGATATAGCTTTTTTGGGCATGGCTCAGGTTGACTGTCACGGAAATGTCAATGTTTCAAAGTTTGGAGGAAGGCTGGCCGGCTGCGGTGGATTTATAAATATTAGCCAGAATGCAAAAAAGGTAGTCTTTTGCGGAACATTTACTTCAGGCGGACTTAAAATAGAAATAAGCGGGGGAAAGGTACAAATAGTAAATGAAGGAAAATACAAGAAGTTTATCTCCGATGTAGAGCATATAACTTTCAGCGGCGAATATGCGGCGGAATGCTGTCAGGAAGTATTATATGTTACAGAAAGAGCAGTATTTAAATTAACTTCTAAGGGCCTTAAACTTATTGAAATAGCACCTGGAATAGATTTAGAAAAGGATATAATCTCCCGGATGGATTTCAGGCCGGCAATTTCAAAGGATTTAAAAGATATGCCTCATTTTATTTATAGAGAGGGCCGCATGGAGGACCGATGATTTATCTCAAGATAAAGCATAGGTAGATAAAGCTTTTAATTTAAATATATAGCAGAGGTTTTATAGATTGAGTAAAAAAAAGATATCCATAATAGGGGCAGGGACTATGGGACAGGGAATAACCCAGGTCTTTCTGCAGCATGGCTATAAAGTCATACTCATAGATATAGATCTTGATATATTAAAAAAAGCCAAAAATAAAATTGCAGACATTTATTCAAAACTTGTTGCCAAGGAAAAAATAAGCCAGGAAGATAAAGATCTTTATATGGATAATCTTAATATATCAGAAGATTTTAAACTGTTAAAAGATATACCGGTAATAATAGAAACCATAAAAGAAGATCTTAAAATAAAAATTACCTTAATTAAAAGTATTGAAGAGATGGTTTCAGGCGAGGCTATTATTGCTTCCAACACCTCGTCACTATCCATTACAGAAATAGCTTCAGGTCTTATAAGGCCGGAAAGATTCATAGGGCTGCATTTTTTTAACCCGGCACCGCTATTGGGTCTGGTGGAGGTGGTTATTGGCAATAAAACATCCGGGAAGGTTAAGGATAAGATTATCAGCCTGGTAAAAGATATTGAAAAAGAACCGATTATAGTCAAAGATTCCCCTGGTTTTATTGTTAACAGATTAATAATCCCCTATATTAATGAAGCGATAGCTCTATTTTCAGAAGAAATAGCATCCAGAGAAGATATTGATAATGCAATGAGATTGGGAGCGAATTATCAAATGGGTCCGCTTGAACTTGCGGATTATATAGGTCTGGATGTCTGTCTTAATATTATGGAAAATCTTTACAGGGATCTGAATGATTCCAAATATAAGCCTTCTCGCTTACTTTGCAAGATGGTTAAACTGGGCAAGATTGGAAGAAAAACTGAAGAGGGATTTTATAAATACTGATAAATTATAAAGTCAGTAAAGAAGTATATAGCAGAATCATGAAATAAAGCTACCATTGCTTGACGAAGGCCATAATAGGTTAAAGTCAGAGTTTAGAGTTATAAGGCCAGACCCGGAAAATGTAGATTTTTATAGGGATAAATATCCTAAAAATATTTCCTTATAATACCTATGACCTTACCCAGGATTTTTACATCTTTTGCAATAATAGGCTTCATATGGTCATTCTCAGGCATGAGCCTGATTTTTGATTTACCTTTGAAGAATCTTTTTACAGTTGCTTCATCTTCAAGCAGAGCCACTATTATCTCTCCGTTTATAGCGGTATTTTGCTTTCTGACTATTACCTGGTCCCTGTCCATGATACCGGCATTAACCATGCTGTCACCATGCACATTAAGCATAAATACCTCGCTCTGGCCCTTTACAAAGTCAGGTGTCAGGGGGAAATAGTCTTCAATATTTTCTTCGGCTAAAATCGGTGTTCCAGCAGCAATATTTCCAAGCACCGGGACGAATACAAGGTTATTGGCGGATCTGCTCATATCTTCAAGATCTTCTTCGGGAGAAGAGATCACTGATAGTGCCCTGGGTTTTGAGGCGTCTCTTTTAAGATATCCGAGTCCTTCCAATTTCTTTAGATGGGAATGCACGGTTGCAGAAGAACTGAGATCAACTGCCTTTGCAATCTCGCGGACAGATGGGGGATATCCTTCTTCCTTGATTTTTTTGTTTATAAACTCCAGTATTTTCTTCTGTCTGGAGCTTATTTTTTTATTAGTACCCATAATTTTTTTAATTATAACAAAAAAGCGAACCTATGACAAACACAGGTTCGCTTTTTAAAAAGTTATACAAAGACTGCATTATTCAGCCTTTTTAATCCAGGGCATCATCTCTCTAAGCTTCTTACCCACTATTTCTATAAGATGTTCTTCTTCTTTCTTTTTAATTGCGCTGTAATGCGGTCTGCCGGCTTTATTTTCCAG
>CBEVGD010000064.1:0-10821 GCA_965549355.1 uncultured bacterium
TCGAAGGAGAAATATCGTGTTGAGGATCCTGAGGGTTCAATATTAAAATCTGGTAAGTTTGTGGAAGCAGTAACAAAGGCACTTATGCGTTATTGTGGGAAATCTTTACCAAGATCAAGAAGCTTTCATGCTGGCACTATCCTTCGTAACCTTCAGAATGAACTCAACTCAATTAATGACACGATACGGATTGTAATACCAAAATGTTGCCTTTTCATTTACGAAATAGCAAGTAATCGAGGAGCTCGTCATGATCCCGATGGAGTTGATCCAAATGAAATTGATGCTAGTATAGTAGATATGTCTATTTCCTGGACTCTTGGTGAATTGATTCGTTTTTCGAGTAGAAGAGCTAAGGATCCTAAAGAAGCACAGGAATTGGTAGAGGCACTGACTGGTAAGGTTTATCCATATTTTGAAGAAATCGATGGTAGATTCTATGTAAATATTCAAGGTTTAAGTGCTAAGGAAACTGCTCTTCTTATTCTTTATGGTCGTTACCCCTTAAGAACAGATAGAAATTATTTGTATAAAATGGTAGGAAGACATGGATTTGCTTCTAATAATGCTAAGGTGGCCTTCAGCCGAGTGAAAAATCTTTGTGATATTGATGAAAATGGAATTAAATTAAGAAGTATTGGTATACAAAAAGCGGAACAAGTATTAAATAGTGATAGAGAATAAGCTAAGTTTTCCTATAAAATAGCAGCTTCTCCATCCAAAACCTCATTTAAACATACACATCTTCCTCTTACCTCGCCTGGTTAAAATAATCCATCTATCGAAACGAAATTTATCAAGGAAGGGGAAAAACTATATGGCCAACCAGGCTAGGAGCGCCGAGCGGAAGGGGGGAATTCTGTAAAGGCGCAAAGCGGGTGTCGGGCGGAGCCTGACTGCACCCTTTAGCGAGGGGCTTGCCCCGAGCGTCCGCATCCTTTCCTTGAAAATCGTGTAAGGATTTTCCATTGTCGATAGGCAATGGGTGCGCACAAGCGGACGGAAGGGTGGAAAGGGGTGCAGTCGGGTGTCAATATTCTTTTTAAAAGACTCAGATTTCTGCTAAAGAAGCTTATTAACAATAAATTTTTTAACTTGGAAAACCATTTAAGTATGGTTTTCGAAAAACAAGGGTAGTGAATATAGGAACTATAGATTTTTCTTCTTACGAGAATGGACCGTATTGGGTAATACGATTAAAATGGTTTGATTGAAATTTATATTGCGCAGCCACTTAAGTCAAATTTATCATAGATATCTTAGTACAAAATATCTTTTCAACCGAATCATTATTCTTATTATTTTCAATTTATAAACCAATAATGATATAATTAATAAAATTCTTCTGTTAGTAAAAATTATTGAAGGAGATCAATATGAAAAAGAAAAAACTTTATCTAATACTTACTATTTTAGTATTAGTTGTATTTTTCTCTATGGCTTTAACATGTTGGGAATTCTTTGGTCGAGAAAGGAATGAATTTAATGCTGGTATAAGCAGTGATGAGGCTGAGGAAGCAGAGCAAGCAGCACTTCTAGAAGAGGCAAGAGTAAAGGCAGCGGAATATGAGGCAGCTAAAGAAGAAGAGGAAGAAGCACCTGCTGAAGAGGTGGTTGAAGAGGCAGGAGTAGCCGAAGAAGAGAGGTCTTTCCCCAATGAACCGATTACCTACTCTGGTAATATAGATATGGTTACAGTTATCTTAATAGTTAATTTTAAAACTACAGAAGTTACGGGTTCACTAAGTTTTGGTGGAGACAATATCAATACTTATGTAGATGCTACTATTATGGATGGAAAAATAAATATAGATACTTTTGAAATAACTACCAATTATTCCGGGGTTACAGGGTCAAAAGGAGAAGGGTTTGACCCTGTGGAATTCCCGATTAATGGGACTATAACTGGAATAATTACTGATGATTTAAGTACATTTAATGGAGAAATGTCGAGCGAAGAGGGGGCACAAAAATTTACTGCTACTAGAGATAATATTTAGAATTAAAAGAAACTGCTCAATATATTAGTTCAGGTATAAGAATATCCTCATTTAAATCTAAAATCTTGGTTTGAACTTCGTCTACTATCCCCAGCCAAGTTTTAAGACACCTTTTCAAGACGCTCTGCTAACCATACTTTAATAATCAACTGTCCTGGTACCCCTAAACGGCTGGTTTCTTTATCGAGTAAGAGCTGATCTTTTTTACTTCGATATCCGAAATCAGGCTGTTTACTGTTTCTATTTCAAACTTTCCCGGGATTTTGCTTAAAATGTTTGCATTTCCACAGGCGGTAGCAAACTTCAATCTTTCCTCGATACTATAATTCTTTTTAAGTGAGTATATAAGACCGGCATTTACCGAATCCCCGGCCCCTGTCTTATAAGATCCTCCTGTATCAGGCGGGGTAATATTATACGTTCCTGTCTTATCGAAATAGGCGGTATCTTCGGAACCATTAGTCACCATTATCATCTTTATGCCTTTATTAAGTAGATCGGCTATCAATTTTTCCGGTTTTATCTTGAAATATCTTTTGCACACTTCAGTGATTTCATGATTATTTATTTTTACTATATCCGGAAGAGCAAGCATCCCGTAATATAGGGCCTGTCCTGAAGTATCTAAAAATGTCTTTATTTTATCTGCTTTTAATATTTCTATTATTTTTTTATAAATCCCTGGATCAGCTTTGGCGGGCAGACTGCCGGAGATAATTACATATTCTGGTTTTGGTTTAAGTCTTTTTAACATGGAGGTCAAAGAATCTATTTCATCCTTATGTATCAGTGGTCCCTGCTCATTGAACTCGATTAATTTTTTGCTCTCTCTTTCAACCACTTTTATATTTACTCTTATATTATCTCTTATGGGAATAAGCCTGGATTTTATTCTTTCCTTTTCTAACAGCTTTTTCATGTCATCACCGAATATGCCGCCGCAGAAAGCAATTGCTGTATTGTCGATTTTAAGACAGTTAAGCGCTCTGGAGGTATTGAATCCCTTGCCGCCTGCCGAGACTGATTTTAATTCAGTCTTGTTGATATTGTCTTTGCTTACGGCATCAGTGGTAATAATTATATCCAATGCTGGATTGAAAGTAAGTGTGTATATCATTTTTTTGTTTCAATAATTATCGATTTATTTAGGTAGTGATATTAATCTTTTAAATTCTCTTCTAAGAATTTATTTTCTTTTTCCTTTTCCCAGTGATCTACCATCTTTAAATCCGTCTGTTTGATATGGGGATATAAGATGGCTTTCCCCTGAATCTGATTATTTTTTATCATATTTAAGACTTTTACCGCATTATCAATACTTCCTACCGCTGCCACATAATTTCCCACATCTATTTCCTTATTTTTAATGGCCTCAAGAGTCTCGATATAATCTCCCGGATCACCGCCGGAAGAACCAGTGATTCTTATTTCTTCATAATGCATTTTTATGCTGTCAATATTTAGCAGGGAATCTCCTTTCGGCAGACCTCCAAATAAATTTATGGCCCCGCCAAAACCGAGCCAGTTAAAAGCTTCCTGCTGAACCTGCTTGATTCCTACTGCCAGTATTATGTCATCAGCCATTCTGCCATCTGTAACATCAGTCAATAAATCATATATCTTATCTGGAGTCACTGTTATAAGTTTGATTCCCTTTTTCTCTGCCTTTGGCCTTAATACCCTGTTGACCCAGCTTAATCTTTCTTCTAAAACATCATTTACTATTAAAACTCTGGGTCTAAACCGCATTGCCAGCTCTATATGTATTAATCCCATAGCACCGGCTCCCACAACTATACAGACTCCATTTTCTTTTATCCCCAATTTTGCATATCTGGAAGACTGCGGAGAGTCTTTATAAATATGAACATTACGGGTTTGTGCTGATATAACGCAGGAGATAGGCTCAGCCATTGATACAGCAAAATAAGGCATATCATCATCTGGTAAAGGGATAAGGCAATTTCCTTCCATGACCTCTTCCTGGATCAATATATATTCTGCCAATAGGCCGGACAGAGTATATCCAACTGCTGTTTTTTCCATACCTCTGCCATTATTATTATACCTTTCAAGGTGATTTATCGGTGCATGGTCAACAGCCGGCTGAACTCCATAACGCTTGCCTGCTGAATACTTGCCTTCGAGCCCGCTTCCAACTTTTACTATGGTTAGAGATCCTTCATCTCCCAGGATAACCGGCCATTTTACTGGATCCCATCCATTTAAATATTTATGATTTGCACCCAGCTGGATTATTTTTAATATTGATGTACAAACGCCTGCAGCATCTATCCGCGCCAATAACTGCTTTGGTCCTGGCTCCGGGACCGGCACTTCTTTTATTGCAATATTTTCAAATCCCACTCCGGATAATACTGCTGCCTTCATAGTCTCCGGGATTTTATTATCCTTAAAACCGTTTTCGTATTTTTCAAGCTTGCTCATGTGTCTATCCTTCTATTTTATATAATACTTTGATTTCTTCTGAATATTTCTCACACTTCCTGATTATATTCCTGTGCCTGTCCACATTAAATCCACATATATTTAGAAGTATGTACTCTATGCCATTTTTAAAATATTTTTCAACAAATTCAATATCCCTGTCAAACATATCTCCTGATTCATCAGCAGCCCTGAAATAGAAACCGCAAACCAGAGCATAAAGGATTTTATCCACATTCATATTGTGCTCCAATCCCATTTTTATAGCTCCGGCTAATCTGTCCTCTGCCCCTAATTTTCTTATCAGGTCTCTCCCAACCCTATGAATCGTATCCCCCAGAGCTTTACTCATGAATCTTTTCAGCAGATCATCAATATGGTCCTCCAGGTCTTTTTTTGTAAACTCGCCGGGGTACTTTTTCATTAATATTTCTGCTGACTGCATCATCGTTTCTCTGGTCCGGTCATATAATTTTTTTACAGCAAGCGCCTCATGCAGATAAATAAATTTCCTGTCATATAAATAACCCAGATATGATATAGCTGCATGCCCCAGATTATGGATAAATAATTTCCTGTCGACCCATGCCTTCATATTATCTTTTGGGGAAAGACCCCTGACATCAGGTATCGGGTTCTTAAAAGCTTTTTTATCCAGGATAAGATTATTGTATGGTTCGGCAAAAATCTGTAATATATCTGCCTCCCTGTCTTCTTTTGTCATTATAGGGACCATCTTGCCGATACTTGTCTCTACAAGCCCTACTAAACTATTTAATGGATAATCATTACCGGTGATTTTAGATAATTCCTTCTTAAAATATTCCGCTGCGTTCCGCATGTTCAATGCAATTATTATATCGAGAGAGAGATTTTTATCTCTTTCATACCTCCTGACGAGTCCTTCGGCTATTAGCGGAATAATATGGGGCAAGGCATTATTACCGACACAGGAGGCGATTATGTCTGCTGTGCTTACTTCTTCTACTGCTTTTTCCTTATCCGACGCTAAAATTCCGCACACATTGGTAACTTTTATTATTTCTTCTTTATCGCCTTTTATTACAACATTGTAAGATCGTCTTTTATTCAGCGCTTCAATTATCGGCTCCATAATGTCTATAAAGACTACTTCATAGCCGGACCTGCTAAACAGCTGACCAATAAATGAACGTCCGATATTGCCTGCACCAAATAAAACCATCTTTTTCATTTTATGAAGATTATTTTTATCCATAGGCAATTCTTATAAATCACAATATCAATAATCTTTAATATTTCTCCCTTATAATCCTGACCAGCTTTTCTGCATCAGGAAGGAATAGTTTTTCCAGGTTCTGAGCTGATGGCGGAATGCCGTTGGGAGCTCCCAGTCTCTGGATAGGCGCATCCAGCCAATCAAAGCAGGACTCCTGTATCTGAGCTATGATCTCTGACATAAAGCTGCTCTGGATAACTTCCTGCGAAGTGACTATCACTTTTCCGGTCTTTTTCACAGAAGAAGCAATGGTATCAATATCCAGCGGTATAAGTGTCCTTATATCTATAACTTCAGCCGATATTCCTTGCCCTTCCAGTATTTTAGCTGCTTTAAGTGACTGCTCCACCATATAGGACCAGCACACAATGGTTATATCTTTTCCCTCCTTAAGTACTTTTGCTTCCCCTATGGGGACCAGATACTCATCTTCCGGTACTGCTCCCAGGCTGTTATAAACCATCTGCTGCTCAAAAAACATAACCGGATTATCGTCCCTTATAGCTGATTTTAGGAGTCCTTTAGAGTCATAGGGAGATGCGGGCGCCACTACTTTAAGGCCCGGTATATGGGTGACAAGGGCTTCAAGGGATTGGGAGTGCTGTCCTGCATAGCCCTTCCCCCCTCCGATGGTGGTCCGCAACACCATGGGGATGCTTATCTGGCCTCCGGACATATAGCTCCATTTGGCTGCCTGGTTTCCGATCTGTCCCAGGGTCTGCATGATAAAATCATTGTACATTATCTCTACAATGGGCTTAAGCCCTGTCATGGCCATACCTACTGCCGCTCCTACCATACCGGCTTCCGAGATGGATACATTGAAGACCCTGTCCCGGGAGAAGGTCTTTAGGAGGTCATTTGTTACTCCAAAAGCTCCGCCATAGTCGGCAATATCCTCACCAAAGATTATAACTCTTCCGTCCCTTGCCATCTCCTCTATTATTGCTTCTCTTACGGCAATACGTGCATTTATCTGTCCCTTATCATCTCTTTTGTATTCCGGCAGAGGTGAGGCGGGTTTGGGGTTGGAATATCTTTTAGGAACCTTTTCTTCTGTCTTTTGTGAAAAAAGATAGTCAAGCATGCTGCTGTCTTCAGGAAGATCCGCAGCGGCAGCAAATTTTGCCATGGCGGCATTCCTGTCATTGACTTTCTTGCCCAGAGCCTTTATCTCCTTTTCGGTTATCTTCCCTTCAGGGAACTTTGCTTTTACCAGCTTTTCTTCAAAAGTAGATATCGCATCTCTGGCTTTCCACTGTGCCAGTTCTTCCCGGTCCCTGTAAGTAAGAGGATCCGAAAGGCTATGCCCCTTATAGCGGTAGGTCATAAACTCAAGCAGTACCGGGCCGCCACCTTTTTTTATTATATTTTTTGCCCTTTTTACAGAATCGGCCACAGCCATTACATCCATGCCGTCTACTACTTCTGCATGCATAAGCTCTGTGCTAAATCCGGCAGCCCTTCTGGCCATAAAGTCAATGCCCGTTATCTCCCCTGCTGACTGGCCGGACATGGCATACTGATTATTTACTATTCCAAAGATCATGGGTACCCCGAATTTTCTGCTCATGAGCCCATTTTTAAATTGGGCCATGGCAGCAAGGTTAAGTGACTCAAGGACCACTCCATTACTGAACGAACCATCCCCCGCAAGGCTTAGCACCAGGCTGTTGTCTTCCTTGTACCTTACTGACATTGCTGCTCCTGCTGCTATGGGAACATGACCCCCGACTATGGCATTGGCTCCAAGGTGCCCCAGCTCAAAGTCGGCAATATGCATGCCTCCCCCGACTCCTCTGCAGTAGCCGTGTGCTTTTCCAAATAGCTCTGCGATCATGCGGTATATATGGACCTTGAGAGCTTTTTCTTCCAGCTCCTCTCTTGAGTCGCTATCTGAGAAGTTTTCATCTATGGCTGCAAGGTATTTTTGTCTTGAGGACAGAAGTTTTAGAAGACTGCTGTTATCCATAAGCCTTATCATGCTGCAGCCCCTGGCCATGGCATCGCCGTGACCCCTGTGCGAGCTTGTAATATAGTCATTTATTCCGATTGCCGATATGGAACCTGCAGCAGTTGCTTCCTGTCCGATGGAGAGGTGCGTGGGACCCACATATTCAAATTTATCAAGCGGTTTGTACAGGCCCACTTTTATCCGGACCAGCATATCTTCAAGCACCCTGATCATATGCATCTGCTCCAGGAGGCCCAGCGCCTCTTTCCTTGTAATACCGCCTCCCGCTATCTCATCATCAAGGGTTTTTTGATAGCTGCAGACGGGGATGGATTTGAACTTTAGACTGTCTTTTTTACACTCGAAAATTGATTTGATTTCTTTGACCATGGTCTCCCCTAAAAATAATAATGGAAATATTTAAGCAAATTTTAATTTGTTTAGTAATAGTACATTATTTCTAATCTGGTTCCAACTATTTTTTGTATAAACACCATACTATTTTATCAGTCTCTTTAAAGATTCAATCTCAAGCACTATCTGGTTCGAAATCTCAATACTTGGGGCTACCTGCTTAAATGATATATTTTAAAATAGATTAAATATATAATTAAACAATATGACAAAACTAGGAATGGAAATAATAAGAGAGGCCAGGCTAAGTGACTCATCTGCGATTGCTGGAATAATTGTGGAATGTCGGCAAAAAGCATATAAAAATATAATTGCTGAAGATATATTAAAGAGTGAGAAAATAAAGGATCATGAAAAATGCTTAAGAAATGATATAGGAAAAGGTCTGGAAGAAACCTATGTTTTCGAAAAGATTGACAAAGTGTGTGGTTTTATAACTATTGGGAAATATAGAGATTACAATGGCGGAAACATTAAAGGAGAGATTTGGAGACTATATGTGTCACCAAAATATTGGCATAAAGGGTATGGAAAAAGATTATTGAGACATAGTGAGAAACTCTTAATGAAAAGAGATTTAAAGACAGTACTTGTATGGACCTTAAAAGATAATAAAATATCAAGAAAGTTTTATGAAAACTCTGGGTACAAAACTGATGGAGGTAAAAAAATCCTCGAACATGTTGGAGGCGCCGAATGTGTAAGATACTATAAAGATTTTTAGTTCTTGAGCTCGCTATTTAAAAATATCTTTTCTAGTGTCCAGAAATCTTTTGGTGATACTATATTTATACCATTGAAATTTTTCAAAATCTTTAGATCCTTATCACCAGTCACTATGCAATCTACTTTTACTGAGTCCGATGCGGCCAAAATATTATTATCATCTTCATCCCTGCAAATCATTTTTTCTAGTTTCCGGTAACTTTTTATAATGTTTAGGCTTTCTTTTATAAAATCCAGAACAACTTTTATTTCATCTTTTGAATATTTAAATTTATTTCTTAAGTTTTTTTCCAGTTCAGCCAGTACAAAATCAGAGGTATGGCACTCGTGGGTAGACAGACAATGTTTAAAAAGCTCAGAAGCATGGCGGGGCCAGTTATGGCGTATTATAGGATACCATTATAATAATCGCTTATCTTGCGGCCCTTCCCCAGGATAGCATCCACTTTTTCCAGTTCGCCAGGTATATTTATTGATTGGGGACATTTTTCCAGGCATTTATTACATTTTGTACAGATTGAAGCATTCCCGTTCAGGTTTTCCATGTCTAACTTATTTTTGGAGCCTGTCAGCTTCCTGTATTTTCTCTTTGTCATCCATCGCCTTAGCCTGGTGTCCTCAAAAGCAGTATTATTTAAAATGGCAAAGTTTTCAGGTATATTCACACCTGAGGGACAGGGCATGCAGTAATTGCATGAGGTACAGGGTACGGGGGTCCTCTTTCTGTTCACTTCCGCAAGTCTTGAGAACAGCTTCTTTTCTTCCGGGTCCAGTATATCTATACCGGACCGGTCTGCACTGGCACAGTTTTCATCTACCATCTGGCGCGACCCCATTCCGCTCAATACTGTAGCGACCTCAGGCATATCCCAGAGAAATTGAAGGCCCCACTCTACCGGAGTCCTTTTATTTTTTGCTTCTTTCATTATTTGCATGGCTTCCATTGGAGGCTTTACAAGCTTCCCCCCTTTAAGGGGTTCCATCACCACCATTGCGATACCCTTTTTATGTCCGTATTTTAATCCTTCTGTTCCGGCCTGAAAGCCGGTATCTATATAATTATACTGTATCTGGGCCATGTCCCAGTTATAATAATCTATGATCTTTTTAAAGACAGGAAGCGTATCATGAAAAGAAAAACCTATATGTCGTATCAAGCCCCTTTCCTTTGCCTTCTCCATTTTTTCCAGGAGCCCAAACTTCTTTACTTTTTCAAACAAGCTGTCCGTTAATGCGTGGAAAAGATATATGTCTACAGAATCATCCTGAAGCCTCTTTAGCTGTCTTTCCAGATATCCATCGAAATCCTCCGGTTTTCCCACAATATGAATAGGAAGTTTTGTCACAAGATGAACCTTATCCCTGTAACCATTTTTGAGGGCTTTCCCAAGAATCTTCTCGCTATCGCCAAGATGATAATAAAAGGCAGTATCCAGATAATTTATTCCCATATCTATGCCGTGCCTTATAAGGTTTACGGAGCTTTTTGTCTCTGCCCTGAGCCTGCTGAATTTTCTTGCAGGGAGCCTCATGCATCCAAAACCCAGAGCAGATACTTCCCAGTCAAGCGATCCCATTTTCCTGTATTTCATTTTTTTCTTCCTTTAAAAAATTTTTATGGCTTCTAATGAATCCCATCCGGATCTAAAGTAATGAGTTTTATTTTACCAATACTTTTAAAATGTTTATCAAGTGTAAGTACCGAAGCATTATACCTTATAGCAATTGCTGATATAAGCACATCGGTCAAAGGTACTGTTATGCCTTTCTTTTTTAAATTATAAAGCATCTCCCCTGTTGTTATCCAGTCTTCATATATACATTCGGCATAAGGAACTGCACTGATCGACTCTGATAATAATTCATATTCCTTTTCGCTTTTAACACCGTGCAGTAATTCTGATATTATAAGGCCGCTGATAAGTATATTCTCCAAATTTAAACTGTCTTCTATGAATTGAACATAATCTTGATTGTTTTTAAAATATTCTATCCATGCTGATGTATCGACTATTATTTTT
>CBEVGD010000065.1:0-10781 GCA_965549355.1 uncultured bacterium
TTGTGAAATAAAATAAAAGTTATATATTATAAATACTTGTAACCATTAAGAATTATTAAATTAAAACGAAAGCATAAAAGTTATGAATTTATCATTTTATGGTGCCGCCAGAGAGGTAACCGGAAGCTGCTACTGTCTGGAAGCAAATGGAAAGAAACTTTTAGTAGATTGCGGCCTACAGCAGGGTCAGGATAAAAAGGACGACCAAAAGCTTCCATTTAAAGCAAGTAATATAAGCTATATTGCATTGACTCATGCGCATATTGATCATAGCGGCAGACTGCCCCTGTTGGTCAAAGAGGGTTTTAATGGAAAGATATATGCAATAGAAGCTACATGCAGCCTGATCTCAATAATGCTGAGGGATAGCGCGCACATTCAGGAGATGGATGCAAAATGGGAAAGCAAAAGGGCCAAAAGAGCCGGGAAAAAAGAAGTACTGCCTATGTATACCATGAAAGATGTTGAGAACACCTTAAAACTTTTGGTACCCTGCAGTTATGGTGAGATGATGGAAATAGGTGAGGGTATAAAGATCAGTTTTGTGGATGCCGGCCATATATTGGGCTCGGCATCGATTGAGATATTTTTAAGTGAAGGAAAAGAAGCTAAGAAAATTGTCTTTTCGGGAGATATAGGAAATACGGATCAGCCCATCCTAAAAGATCCGCAGTGTATAAACCAGGCGGATTATATTGTCATGGAATCAACATATGGAGATAGGGATCATAAAGATAATGAAGATTACACATTAGAACTGGCAAAGGTCATAGACAAAACATTGGAAAAAGGCGGGAATGTCATCATTCCGTCTTTTGCTATTGGAAGAACACAGGGGCTCTTATATTTAATACGTGAGATAAAGGAAAAGGGATTGGTTTCAAGTCCTGATTTCCCGGTCTATGTCGACAGTCCCCTTGCAACTAAAGCTACAGATCTATATGATGATGATCTGCATATTTATGGAGATTTGGAAACAAAAGACATTGTTAAAAATGGCTTAAACCCTCTAAACTTTCCCAATTTGGAATTTACTGCTTCAGTTAATGAATCAAAGGCCTTAAATTATGACACAACACCCAAGATTATTATTACATCAAGCGGGATGTGTGAAGGAGGAAGGATAAGGCATCACTTGAAGCAGAATCTGTGGAGAGAAGAGTGCGTGGTGGTCTTTGTGGGGTATCAGGCCAATGGGACGCTGGGAAGGATGCTCCTTGATGGTGAAAAGAAAGTGGAGCTTTTTGGTGAAGAAATAGCGGTGCTTGCGTCTATGTATAATTTTACGGGATTGTCTGCCCATGCGGACAGGGAGGGTTTGTTGAAATGGGTGAATTGTCTTGAGAATAAACCGGATAAGGTCTTTGTTGTTCACGGAGAGGAATCTGTTACAGAAGTATTTGTTGAGTCTCTGGTGGAGCTGGGTTTTTCTGCTGTTGCCCCGGGGTATAAAGAGATCTATGATTTGAGTAATGGTGGGAGGATGACTTCTTCGGGTATTAAGATGTCTTACTGATCTGAGTATTTATCTTTTGGGTGATCATTTTAGTAAATGAACCCCTGTTTAGTATATAACTCGGCTTATAGACTAACTCCACTACCATTTTTTATCTGCAATTACTAAAAACACTTAGAAAATTTGTTTTAAAAGAACAAAATGTAGTATTAAAGGCACTCATATTTTCAATTGCAAATGGCATAGTAGTGTTATATAGGAAAATCAAGGAATTTGCGAGGTTGGATTATATGTTGGGATATAACACTATTTTATAAAAGTTCGAGTCCTACCCGCGGAGCCAGCGAATTTTAAACTTTTTAGTTTATTCAATAATTGTTTCATATAAACTTTCTTTATAATTTTCCTCTTTAATTTTTTTTGAAATCTTACGAGCTTTTATTTTATAAGATTGATTTAGAAATAAATCTAATATCTTTGGCTCAAGATTTTTACTTTTTATTTTACTGATAGCTATACCCACTGGTCCAATACCTAAATCACTTACTATATCATTCCATGCATATTGATCAATCATATGTGGGATAATCATTGTTGCGCATCCATGTTTAATTGCTGTGTGTGTTGTCCCTGAGCCACCATGATGAATAACAGCATATATTTTTGGAAAGATCCAACCATAGGGGACTTGCTTAACAAAATGAAATAATTTTGTATTATATTTTAAAGGTTTAATCAAACCTCCAGAAGCAGTATTAATAATTGCTGGAATATTATGTTTTTCTAAAATATCTAAAATAACCCTTGTCTTCTCTTCGGGGTTGGGATTAGTCATGCTACCAAAGGTAAGGAA
Source organism: uncultured bacterium (assembly GCA_965549355.1). Classification (GTDB taxonomy): domain Bacteria; phylum Actinomycetota; class Humimicrobiia; order Humimicrobiales; family Humimicrobiaceae; genus M55B120. The sequence continues at coordinate 2,310 of CBEVGD010000065.1, forward strand.
CAATATCTTATCGTGTTTTGCCAAATATTTTTCCAGATTCTTTTCAGGTTTCCAGTTTATGGTTTTATCTCTTTCATGATATCCCAATACTTTAATATTTTTATTCCAATATTCGGGCTCTGGGAAAAGAGTAGGGGATATTGTATAAATTGCCTTCCTGGATGAAATAGTTTTTTTAATTTTTCTTTGGGTTATTCTCCTCTGGGTATTTAGCCACTTAATGGCAATTTTAATGGCTATAGCTAATCCAAAATCTGCAAATGAATAGGTTAGCTTATTAAAAAAAGAACCAAAATTGCTGTGAAAGCCAATATGAGTATGACCTTTGACATAATGAATATAAGGGAAAGGACTTATAAGAATGGTCTTTCCCTTATTATTTATTTCCCATATTATGGGGTAATTGGATTTCCCATTATATAAAATCCTATCTGGTCTTTCTTTTTTAATTATTTCATATTGTTTAAAAATAAGTTCCTTGTTTGTTGGCGAAGATTCTCTGCCAAGACTTATTAATGAAAATAGTTTCCTTAAACCTGTGCTGTCTCCTCCCATAAAAGCTTTCCAAGCGTCACTATTCAGAAGCTTAGTATATTTTTTTCCCAGGGAAGCAAATTTCAAATTTGATTCTTCAGCAAGATTCCTAAACAGTTCTGGAAAAGCACATAGTACCTCATGTCCTTTTTCTTTCAGTAATTCTCCAATGGCCAAAAAAGGTTCCATATCTCCGCGGGTACCGATTGATATTAATAATATTTTCATATTGGTAAGATTGAAGTATTTATTTTTTAATAGTTTGCGGTTTATATTAAAGTATTAGAGGGTATTAATCAATTTAAAAGTTCTAAAAAAGTTCTAAAAGCGTCCAATACGGGGAGCCAATTTTTCAGCTCTTACTCTTAAAATTAAAGATCTAAATTACTTCAAGCAGTTCTATTTCCATGGCTAACAGCAAGAGATGAAAAAATGTTTACATTATAATTAGAATTTTAATTGTACTTATAATTAATTGTGCAAATACATTAAACTTCCATATAATATTTATAAATTATTAATCAATAGATAAAGAGATGGTGAATGATGCCTGATAATAAAGGGAATCTATGTTTATTTGAAGCTATTGAGTTAAGGAATTAATATGACCGATATTTTACAATTTATCAGATGGTTCCGAGTCTCTACTTAACTTAAAACTGATTCATGTCTTGAAGTTTGTAGAGATGCAGGCGTAATGGTCCAGGAGACATTCTTATAGATTTATAAATTATAAATCTATTGAATAAGTGTACTATATAATATATCATAATAGATACTTAATTAAGTATCAGAAAGGATATATAATAAAATGTCAATTAGCATTACCCAGGATATTAAATCAGTAACCGATCTGAAGAAAAGGACTAATGAGATATTCAGGCAGATCCAACGGACTGGTCGACCGGTCATCATAACGGTAAATGGCAGGCCTGGCGCAGTATTGATCGACGCTGAAATATTTGAGAAAAAACTAAAAGCTCTCAACCTAGGGAGTCTGCTGTCTGAAGCAGAAAGTGATATAAATGCTGGAAAGATTAGGCCAGTGGAGAAATTCCTGGAGGAGTTTTAAGGGTGGCAAAAAAATATAGAGTATTAATAACAAAAACAGCTGAAGAAGACATTAGATCTATATTTGAATATATCTCCAGTGATAACCTCCAAGCTGCAAATAGATGGAAAGGTGAAATAAGGTCCCAGATTGCTTCGCTCAGAGAGTTTCCCATGAGGTGCAGCATAATCCCTGAAGCTAATGAAATAGGATTTGATTACCGCCATATTATTTATGGTGACTACAGGACGATCTTTAAAATCACAGAAGATTTAGTTTTCATTATGAGGGTATTCCACTGTTCAAGGTTGCTTGATTCAAAGGTATTCGAGAAATAAAATCACACTTCTACATTACTTATACACTTGGACAAGTGTTATCAACATCGATCAGCCCGGGGACTTATTCAAAGTGACAACTTTTCAGGAGTGTGGAATAATAGATGCATGGTTCTACTCACCTGCACCTTCCATGGGAGGTGCCTCTTCTTCAATCTCTATAGTAATACTTGAACCATAATCAAGATACTCGCCATTCTCCGGAGTCTGTGCCGCAACCGTTCCTTCAGAAGCGCCATCAGGGAGGATGATCACCACAAAGCCCAGATCTTCAAGCATAATCACGGCATCTTCAAGTTCAAGGCCGATTACATCGGGTACCATGATACCGCTGCTTATTCGGAGTATTATCTCAGCTTCTTTATTATATACCGTGCCGCTATTCGGTACCTGTGAAAATACTTTTTCTATCTCTTCCTGGCTTTCCTCAAATAGTATGCTTACATTTTCAAAACCGGATAAAGCAAGAAGCGACACTGCTTCTTCTTCTGTAAGTCCGATCAGATCAGGGACCTCTCCTTCAGGATCCACACCCTTGCTTATATATATATTTACTTCTGTTGATTTTGTGACCGTTGAGTCCTTAACAGGATTTTGACCGAATATCAGGTCAATAGGCTGCAGATCACTAAATTCATAGATTATCTCGTTTATGGCCATATCCAGTGCGGCAAGTATATTTTTTGCATTATTAAGCTTAAGTCCCGTTAGGTCGGGCATACTGAAAGTCCTTTCACCCCTGCTCACATAGAGGATCACGCTGAGTTTTTCTCCTGTCAGTGATTCAAGAAATGATCCGGCAGGAGGACTCTGATCGAATATTATTCCCTGATTATAGGTATCATCAAATTCCTGCACTTCGGTTATTATGGTATAGAGTTCTTCGAACATGGGTCTTGCCTCTTCAATGCTAAGACCCACAACATTGGGAACCTCTACCTTATTATGTATATTGCAGATATCGTCAGGTTCATCTCCTTTTACAAAAATTTTCCAGACAAGCGTTTCCTCCGGACACCAAAAAACAGGGATAAGACCCGACTCGCTGCATATCTCTATGTCTATCAGTTCATCATCCGGACTTTCAAATTCCATTATCGGGCTGTCCTGCAGGGCAAGTGTCATGAATTCCCGCCATATATCAGCAGGATAGGTACCTCCCACGACAACACGGTCATTAATGGGTTCCATCGGTTCGCTGCTTTCAGAGTTTCCCATCCACACTATAGTCACGAGCTCAGGAGTATACCCGGCAAACCATGCATCTTTGTAGTCACTTGTCGTCCCGGTTTTCCCGGCAGCGGGCCTGCCAATATCGGCACCCCTGCCGGTTCCGATTTCTATGACTTTTTTGAGGATTCTGGTAATATAGTGGGAAACCGGTTCTTCGAGTATTCTTTTACTACTATCTTCTTCTTCAGGATCATATTGATATAATATATTGTCCCGGGCATCTGTTATTTTAAGGATCGTAACCGGTTTATGGTATATTCCTCCTGATGCAAGAGTGGAAAATACTTTGCTTATATCCAGAGGAGTAATGCCTGTTTTAAGTCCGCCAAGAGCTATTGCGGGGTTGCTTCCTATGTCAAAGATGTCCATCTCATTACAGAGAGCTTCGACATTTTCGGCTCCCACATCCATAATAAGCTGAGCATATACAATATTAACAGAGTATGCCATTGCATCCGCTATGGACATCTTTTCACTAAACTGCTGTCCGCCATAATTATTGACTATCCAGTCAGGTCCCTCAGGCATATTTATTGTTATGGGACCATTTGGATCAAATTCATTTTTTGCCGAGATATTTTGTATGGCCGACTCCATGAGGACAAGAGTTTTAAATACAGAACCCGGTTGTCTTCTGCCCTGTGTGGCTATATTGAATTTGCTTTCAGCATAGTCTTTACCGCCAATAAGGGCATATATATACCCATTATCAGGGTCGGTACATATTAGAGAATAGGAAGGTGTTATATCGCCGGGGAAAACAGTTTTTACCGCCTGTTCTGCTTTTTCCTGAAGATCAACATCAAGAGTAGTATATATCCTGAGGCCGCCTTTAAAGACGTCGTAATCATTGAACTCTTGATCATATAGCTGTTGTTTTACAAAGTCTATGAAATAGGGGGCCAGACGGTTTCCGGGCTGGTTGCCGGAGATACCGGTCCCATCTTCATTTATTTTAATGGGTTCTGCAAGAGCATCCATATACTGGCCGGGATCAATAAATTCCTGCTCATACATCATCTTCAATACAAGGTCCCTCCTGTATTTTGCATTTTCTATATTGTTGAATGGAGAATGGACCTCCGGTGCCTGGACCATGCCTGCGAGCAGCGCTGCTTCCGGTATGCTGAGATCAGCGGCATCTTTTCCAAAATAGACTTCTGAAGCTTTTTCAATTCCGTATGTTCCCGCACCGAAATAAATAGTATTTAAATACATTTCCAGAAGCTTGTCTTTTGTATAGTTTCTTTCCAACTGTATGGCTATAAGCGCTTCATTTATTTTTCTTCTCCATGTCTTTTCGGGGGAAAAATAAATATTTTTTACAACCTGCTGGGTTATCGTGCTCCCGCCCTGAGCCAGTCTGCCGGCCTTTATATCAGCAACTGCGGCACCCAATATTCTTATATAGTCTACTCCCTGGTGTTCAAAGAATCTCTTATCCTCAACAGCTACTATGGCATCCTTTATATTGTCAGACATACTGCTGAATGGTATTATTTCCCTGTTCTCCTCTGCATGAAACTCTGTTATAAGACTCCCGCTAAGATCGTAGACTTTTGATGTCTGGGCCACAGGCGATGGCGAAAGTTCCTCCAGAGTGGGAAGGGAATTGACATATATTAAGGTGATTATTGCTGCTACGCCTATAATAAGCACCAGCGCTATTGCTGTAAAAATTAAAAAGCCTCTCAAACAACCTTTTTTACTTCTTCTGTCTGAAACCATAAGGACCTTCTTTATTTATTATAATAAGTCTAAAGGATATTATATAAAATTTTTTTAAATATCAATAATCAGGTAAATAATGTATTATCATAAGCAAGACTGCCATATTAAAAAATCTTCATAGATAGTACAGAGCCCGTTAAAATAGACATAGCGAGCAGGCCTGTGTTAATATTTACTTTAATTTTAATAAGAAGAGACTTTAGAGGGATGGGCATGGAAAAGGATTTAAAGAGACAGCTTGAGATGATCGAGCTGGGAACGGAAGATATATTAGTACGCGAAGAATTGGAAAAAGCTGTAAAAGTATCCATAGAAAAGAATGTTCCTCTCAAGGTCAAGCTCGGGCTGGATCCTACTGCTCCTGATATCCATCTCGGACATACCGTTGTCCTGAATAAGCTCAGGACCTTTCAGGATCTTGGCCATAAGGTAATACTGATAATAGGAGATTATACCGCCAGGATAGGCGATCCTTCCGGAAGATCTTCGCTGAGGCCAAAACTATCAGCTGAAGTAATAGATAAAAATGCAGAGAGCTATATGGAACAGGCTTTTAAAATACTGGAACATGATAAGACGAAGATTGTTAAAAATTCCAAATGGCTGCAGCCGCTTAAGTTTGAAGATATACTCAGCCTGACATCCCGCTTTACTGTAGCAAGAATGCTGGAAAGAGATGACTTCAAAAAAAGATTTAAGGGAAATGTTTCCATTGCCATAATGGAATTACTCTATCCTATTATGCAGGCCTATGATTCAGTTGCAATCAAAGCAGATATTGAGCTCGGCGGAACGGATCAGAGATTTAACCTGCTTACGGGAAGGGAGCTGCAAAAAGCTCTTGGCCAGAAACCGCAGGTCGCAATCACTATGCCTATTCTTGTCGGCACAGATGGAATGGACAAGATGAGTAAGAGCCTTGGCAACTATATAGGAGTAGACGAGAAACCGGCTGAGATCTTTGGAAAAATAATGTCTATCCCGGATAATATTATGATCGATTATTTTAAGCTGCTTACGAGGCTGGACGCAGCCGAGATAAGCAGTATTGAAAATGATATAAAAAATGAAAAGCTTAATCCATCACTGGCAAAGAGACGGCTATCAAAGATCATAATAGAATATCTTCACAGCAGAGACGCTGCGGAAGAAGCTGAAAAGGGTTTTGACCTGGTCTTTAAAAGAAAAGAAATACCGGAAGATATTGAAGAATTCATAATCAAAAAAGAAGCAATCGAGAAAGACACGGTCTGGATCATAAAGATTCTCGTTGATTCAGGGATGACAAAATCAAATGGCGAAGCAAGAAGACTGATCGCGCAGGGCGCAATAAAATTCGATGGGCAAAAAATAACAGACGATAGCATGGAAATACAGGTGGAAGGGCTCAATGAAAAAATATTGCAAAAAGGTAAAAGACATTTCAGAAAAATAATAATCAACTGATTGTATTAGAATAAATCATATGAAGTTTGGAATATGACTTCTAAAAGTATATTATTAGATAATGGCAAAACCGCGTAAAAAAAGAAATGTGCTCTATCCGCCGTGGATGTATTATTTTAAGCCACACGGCCACAGGCCCTTTGAACCGGGTTCTGAGGTTATCCTGACCATTGATGAATATGAGTCCATAAGACTTGCTGACCATGAAAACCTGAAGCAGGAAGAAGCCGCAAAAAAGATGAATATATCGAGGCCGACCTTTACGCGGCTCGTAGATGGGGCAAGAAAAAAAATAGCAGATGCAATGGTAAACGGAAAAGTCATAAAGATAGAAGGCGGAAGCTTCGTTTTTCTCAGGAATAGGCTGCGCTGCATGTCATGTGGAAATATATGGGACACAGGAGAAAAAATAGTGGGCGAACAGCCCTGTCCCGAATGCAGGAGTCAAAATATTGTGGATATAGGAAGGCGGCTTGGAAGAGGAATGACCCGCCGACGCGGAGGGCCGGGCAGAAATACCGGCAGGTAATGTAATGCATGAGTATTCGATCACAACATCAATAATAGACATTATTATTGATGTTAGTAAAAAAAATAATTTAAAGAAAATAAAGAAAGTGAATTTCGAATTAAGTCCTTTTGCAAACATAGAGCCAGAATCGATCAAATTCTATTATGATTTTCTGACAGGGGATAATAATGTGTTAAAGGATGCGCAGCTGTTGTTCAATGTCATAAAACCAGAAATTGAATGTAAAAATTGCAGGAATCTATTTAAAAAAGATGGATTCATTACGGTATGTCCTGCATGCGGCAGCAGCAAATTAAAGGCTTCAGATGCAGACGATATAAAGATCATATCAGTGGAAACCTGATATTTGTAATACTCTCATGTAGGGAATACCGATATTGTAATAAGCAATAACAAACAAAAACATGCAATAAGTAACATAATATATTATAATATGGATGCTTTACTATAAATAATTTTAGGCTGTGTGAAGGAGGAATTAGATGAACGAGAAGATAATAAGAAAAAAAAGCGTATGGGATATGACTCTTGAACGACTGGATCAGTCAATGAGTCTTCTAAATCTTTCAGATGGTCTAAAAAAATATTTAAGGGAGCCAAGAAAGACCCTTGAAGTTGCAGTGACCGTTAAAATGGATAATGGAGACATAGATATTTTTAAAGGATTCAGGATCCAGCATAATACAAATAGAGGGCCGGCAAAAGGCGGTATCAGATATCATCAGGATGCGGACCTGGATGAAATAAAGGCTCTGGCCATGCTTATGACATGGAAATGCGCCGTAGTCGGGATACCTTTTGGCGGAGCAAAAGGAGGGATCAAGGTCGATCCGACAAAACTTTCTTTAAGAGAGCTTGAAAATATGACCCGGAGATATACATTTGAGATAATTAATATTATAGGTCCTGAAAAGGATATCCCTGCACCGGACGTAGGTACCAATGCCCAGATAATGGCATGGATAATGGATACATATTCAATCGACAAAGGCCATGCTGTGCCCGGCGTAGTAACGGGAAAGCCTATCGAAATTGGCGGTTCCAAAGGTAGAGAAGGTGCAACAGGCAGGGGATGCGTGTATACCATACTTTCCACATTAAAAGTAAATGGCATAGACAGTACAGATCTGGATGTAGCGATACAGGGCTTTGGGAATGTAGGTTCCAATGCAGCCAAAATACTGTATGATCTCGGATTCAGAATAGTTGCGATAAGTGACGTCAGTGGAGGTATTTACAATAAGAAAGGAATCAATCCCTATGAGCTTTGTGAATATGTGAATAAAAGTGGAAAAGTAAAGGGTTATAAGGAATCAGAAGATATGCCGGGAGATGAACTGCTTGGCACAAAATGTGATATCTTGATACCTGCTGCACTTGAGAATCAGATAAAGAGGTCCAATGCCGACAGCATAAAGGCAAGATTTATTGCCGAGGCGGCAAATGCTCCTGTCACTCCAAATGCTGACGAGATCCTCAATAGCAAAGGAATTTTCCTTATACCCGATATCCTGTGTAATGCCGGAGGCGTGACAGTATCATACTTTGAGTGGGTCCAGGGCAACTTATCATACTTCTGGTCCGAACGGGAAGTAAAATTGAAATTA
>CBEVGD010000066.1:0-10614 GCA_965549355.1 uncultured bacterium
ATTAAACTTTTTAAGTAAATCTATAAATTTATAAACCGGGACCCCTACAATATTAAAATAACATCCATTTATCTTCTCTACCAGTAGTGCTCCCGTACTACTTATATTATATGCTCCGGCTTTGTCCAGAACATCTTCTCCTGCGAGATAGCTCCTGATCTCTTCCGGCCCTATGCTCCTGAATTTTACTTCCGTGATCTCTATATCAGATTCATATCTGCCTGTTATGCTGTCGATTATACATACTCCGCTTATAACTCTGTGGACTTTTCCGGAAAGAAAATTGATAAAGGAATAAGCTTCCTCAATATCAGAGGGCTTTCCCAGTATCTTTCTTTTAAAACTCACTATAGTATCAAAACCTGAGATCAAATACCTGCCCTTGCGGTCTCCGATCCTTTTTAGGACATCCCGAGCCTTTGCAATGCTGTTCCTTTTAACCAATCTGACAGGGTCCCCGCTTTTTTGCTCCACACAACCTTCCGGGATCATGATCTCAAAATCAAGTCCCAAATGCTCAAAAATCTCCCTTCTTCTCGGAGAAGTCGAAGCAAGTATTATTTTAGTTTTATGACCTTCTTCTTGTCCCAACATCAGCAAGTAAAAATGCTATCAATAGTCCTATTATGGCGCCCAGGGTTATATTGACATGTATGCTAAAACTAATATCCAGCAAATACAGGTCAAGGCTCAGCGAGTCGGCTCCTACTTTCAGACCTTTATCAAGAATCGGAATCGTATCTGCAAGCACATGACCCAGTACCGCACCAAGGACTCCGCCAAAGAAAGTTATAAAAAAAACTATTTTTCCCTGTCTTTTTGCCATTTTCCAGTAAGCCTGTCTGCGTATTTATATTATTTTTAAAACTTAAGAGCCATTTATATACAAGTATTTCACATAACTTCTTGATCCCCGCCGAAGAAAAGCTTTATCTCTCTATCGGCATTTTCCGGAGAATCAGAACCATGGATCACATTTGTTGTTATATCTTTTCCATAGTCTCCCCTGATGGTGCCTCCCGGAGCTTTTTTTGAATCTGTCGGCCCCATAAGCTGTCTTGCCCCATTTATTGCTCCCGGACCGCTTACTACCATTACAATAACGGGCCCTGAACAAATATATTTAAGAAGAGGTTTAAAAAAATCCTTTTCTACATGGTCCCTATAATGTTTTGAAGCCAGCTCCTCATCTATCTCTATCATCTTCAATCTTTCTATATCAAGCCCTGCTTCTTCAAATCTTGATATTATCTTTCCTGCTACCCTGTTCTGTACCCCATCAGGCTTTATCATTATAAGGCTCTTCTCTATTACCTTATTTATCTGGTTCAGCCCGCATCCCATATTACATCTTTCACATCCGCTCAATATCTCATCCTTTCATCATTTTATTGGGCAGTCCTGCAGTACGGACATACCTTCCAATTGAATTTAAGAGGCTTGCCGCAGGATATACAGGGGCTCTTAAGTTTCTTCCTGCAATAAGGGCATACAAGAAAATCAGATCCCACCCTTTCACCGCATGAGGGACAGTTTAAGAGATCCGCCTCTAAGAGAACCTGCATCCTTTCTATCTCAAGATCCCTTTCCCTGATATCTTCAACATATTCAGGCGGCCTCAGGATCAAATATACTATAAGACCCAGGAAATTGGATACTAAAACGACCAGAGCCCAGAAAACCGCAGCTATGGCATAAGTATTCCTGAGTCTCGCATCCCGGTAGGTCCAGTATACGAAAGAAAGCCATATGATTATAAGAACAAATATTATGCCGTAAATAAGGTAGCGCCAGATCGGCAGTCTGAAAAAATCAAGTATATTTTCCATATATTCAAAAAGATCCATCTATCCTCCAATAAAAGATTTCTAATCCTTATTTAATATTGTATCCAAATGCTCTAAATTGGTTATTGAACCAGTAATGAATATGATATCATTTGTATCCGAAATTTTTAATGCATAATTTAAAGAATTTTCAATAGTGTCAATCATGCATACCTCTTCAGGAAGGATGCTCCTATCATAATGTTTTTCCATCATTGAGATAGTCTCCTCCCTCAGTCTCTCAAGCGGAAGGCTTCTACTGTCCCTGCTGGAAGTAAGTATCAGCCTGTCAGCGGTCCGGATGACCTGCTTTATCATCTGCCTGTAATCCTTGTCGGCAAGCACCGCAAAAATTATAATTTTTCTTTTCGGCCCAAAATATCTCTCTACAGTATGGCAAAATTTAACAGTGCCTTCCGGATTATGTGAAGCATCGGCAATTATGGTGGGATTGTTTCTTAGTATCTCAAACCGGCCTTTCACATATATTGCGGATAGGCTGTCTTTAAGGAGCCCGGGATCGACCTTTTTCCCTTTTAGATCCATATAAAGCTCAGCAAGGGCAACTGCCAGTGAAAGGTTTGACGGCTGATAATCTCCGGGCAGCGGCAGCTTGATGCCCGGATATCTGCCATATATCCCATCAATATCCACTACCCAGCCGGAAAGACCCATGGATCTTGCAGCAGCCACTTTAAAATCACTGCCGTTTAGATAACATCCGGCACCGGCGCTTTTTACCTTTTTTCTAAATACATCCAGGACCTCCGGATCATGGGAAAGGGTCGCCGCACGCGCACCTTTCTTTATTACTTCCACTTTTTCTGCAGCTATCTCTGCTATTGTATCGCCAAGTATGTTCGTATGCTCAAGGCTCACTCCCGTAAGCCCGGCTACTCTGGAATCAGCTACATTAGTAGCATCCCAGCGGCCTCCCATACCTGCCTCCAGCACCATGATCCGGATCTTCTCATCTCTGGCAATCATGAAGGCAAGTGCGCTTATCATCTCAAACTGGGTAATAGGGCCCCCCAGATCCAAACAGTTTACTTCCCCGATATACGGATACATGCGGTTAAATGCATCCGTAAATCTTTCTTCGGATATATCGCTTCCATCCAGCCATATTCTTTCTGTATAACTGTCTATATGCGGTGAAATATGATAGCCGGACCTAAGGCCCATATTTTTTAATATGCCGGCAAGCATTATTGCGGTAGAAGTCTTGCCATTTGTGCCCACTATATGTATATAGTCAGAGCTTTTGTGCGGGTCCCCCATAAGCTCAAGTATCTTTTCGATCCTTGTAAGGGATGGTTTTATGCCAAATATCAGAGCGTCATCCAGGTATTTGCTAACCTGTGCGAAGTTCACTTCTGCCTGCTTTACTACTTTTTGATATTCTTCATTTTCTCAAGCTGTCCGTATAGGACCTTGCTGACCTGCCGGGCCTGCTCAAGCCTTTCTCTTTCTTTCGAGATTATCTCTTCGGGAGCCTTCTTGATAAAACCAGGATTTTCCAGTTTTTTTCTGCTCTTTTCCACTACGGACCCGGCCTTTTTTAACTCATCTTCTAATCTTCTTATCTCCAGACCTATATCTACTGCATCCAATATGTATATATAAATATCTATGCTGCCAGTGGTCGTCTTAATATATCCCCTGCCATTTTCAGCGCTCCCGAATTCTATTTTGCTTACCCCTGCAAGATCATGTATATATTCTGAATTTTCAGATATCTCTTCCAGTACCTTCTGTCCGGGAATATTCAGACAAATACTTACCTTTTTACCAGGATTTATCTTCAGTTCGGATCTGATCTTCCTGACCTCGCCTATGATCTCTAATACAGGCGCTATCCTTTCTTCTATTCCGCTGTCTATAAGACCGGCCGCTGCTTCCGGAAAAGGTGCCGCCATGATGCTATCGCCTTTATGCGGGATATCCTGCCATATTCTTTCAGTGATATGGGGCATGAAAGGATGAAGGAGCCTGAGGTAATTCTCCAGTACATACCAGAGCACAAACCGGCATGCCTTCTTGTCTCTTTCATCCGAAGAATCATGCAGCCTGGTCTTCGAAGATTCAAGGTACCAATCGCAAAACTCACTCCAGAAAAAATTATAAAGGACCCTTGAAGCCTGTGAAAAGTTAAATTCCTTTAAATCCTTTTCCAGCTCTACAGTAGCAGTATTTAGTCTTGACAATATCCATCTATCCCAGATATTCGGCTCCATATCTACAGAACTATCGTCCCGGGGGCCGTCACCGGTATTTTCGACCAGCTCCTTTATGGATGCTATAACAAACTTTGACCCGTTCCAGACCTTATTGGCAAAGTTTCTGATCCCCTCTATCTTCTCATCTCCAAGAAGCAGATTCCTCCCGGGCGTAGTAAGCGATGTTAATGTAAATCTTAATACATCGGCCCCGTTTTTATCTATAATCACCATGGGATCGACTGCATTGCCTTTTGACTTGCTCATCTTCTTGCCCGTCGAATCATTTACCAGGGGATTGATAAATACTTCCCTGAAAGGCACTTCCTTTTTGAAATAAAGCGCCATCATTATCATCCTCGCTACCCAGAAAAAAATTATATCATGGGCGGTTATGAGGACATCTGTTGGAAAATAGTAATCTAATTCATCGGTCTCTTCCGGCCATCCAAGCACAGCAAACGGCCAGAGGCATGAACTGAACCATGTATCAAGAACATCTTTATCCTGGACAAGGTCAGTGCCTCCGCATGCGGTACACTTATCCGGCTTCTGTGCCGATACATTCATCTCGCCGCATCCTTTGCAATACCACACAGGGATCCGGTGCCCCCACCATAACTGTCTCGATATACACCAGTCCTTTATATTCTCCATCCATTCAAAATATATCTTCTCCCATTTTTTGGGGATTATCTTCACCCTGCCGTCCCTTACCGCTTTTATTGCCGGTCCGGCTAATTTCTCCATAGCAACAAACCACTGTGTTGATATTCTTGGTTCCACTGTGGTATCACATCTGGAGCACATGCCTGCTGAGGAAATATGGTCCTTCCTGCCAAGCAGATAATTTTCTGATTCCAGATCCTGGAGCACCTTCTTGCGGGCCTCGTAGCGATCCATACCTTCGTATTTGCCGGCACTCGAATTAAGGACCCCGCCCTCATCCATTATATTGATTTCTTCAAGGCTGTGCCTCCTTCCGATCTCGAAATCATTGGGGTCGTGCGCCGGTGTCACCTTTACTGCGCCGCTTCCAAAATCCATATCCACGAAATCATCTTCGACTATAGGAATGGTCCTATTTGCAAGCGGGAGGAAAACAGCTCTTTTCTTTATTCTTTCATATCTTTTATCAGCCGGATTTACAGCCACTGCGCTGTCTCCAAGCATCGTCTCAGGCCTTGTTGTGGAGACTACTATATAATCATCTTCAGAGGGTCCTCCCGTATCCGGATCGATAAGGGGGTATTTTATATCCCAGAGACTGCCCTTCTTCTCACTGTGCTCAACTTCAATATCCGATATTGCTGTCCGGCATCGCGGACACCAATTTATCATATAGTTTCCCCTGTAGATAAGACCCTCATTAAAAAGTTCGATAAATTCCGTGGTCACAGAGCTTGCATAATCATTATCGAAGGTAAACCTCAGGCGGTCCCAATCACAGGAACAGCCAAGTGCCTTTAGCTGGGATATTATCCGGCTCCCATATTTGTCTTTCCATTTCCAGACCTCTCCGACAAACTTATCCCTTCCCAGGCCGTGGCGGTCAAGACCCTTTTCTGAAAGGGCCCTTTCCACGACATTCTGGGTCGCGATTCCTGCATGATCGGTCCCCGGTATCCAGGAGGTATTAAAACCTTTCATTCTTTTATACCGGATAATGACATCCTGAAGGGTATTATTGAGGGCATGGCCCACATGGAGATATCCTGTCACATTTGGAGGAGGAATGACCATGCTGAAAGGTGCTTTGGCGCGGTCCGGTTCAGCATGGAAATAATTATTCTTTTGCCAGAAATCATATATTTTATTCTCAAAGACCGAGGGCTCATATTTGCCTTCGATCCCGGCATTTAGATCAAGCGGATTTTTCTTCATCTTTCAGATATTTGCTTTCTTCTGAATCAATAAATAATTTGGGCTCTATCCTTTTTTCTACAACATCCCCGGTGATGACACATTTGTTTATATCTTCACGGTCCGGTATTTCAAACATTATGCCAAGCATTATTTCTTCCATTATAGCTCTCAATCCCCGGGCGCCTGTTCCAAGTTTCAATGCCTTTGCAGCTATTGCTTCCAGTGCATCATCTGAAAACTCCAGGTCGACCTTATCCATTTCAAACATCATCTCATACTGCCTGGTAAGGGAGTTTTTGGGTTCTGTCAAGATAGTCACAAGGTCCTCTTTTGTAAGGTTTGAAAGAGTCGAAAAGACCGGGAGCCTTCCAACAAGTTCAGGAATCAATCCATATTTTAACATATCCTCAGGCATCACCTCCGGAAGCAGCATATCTCTCTTTTTTGTTTTGTCCGGCATCCTCTCAGAGATAAAACCGATACTTTTCCTATTCAGTCTGCTTTCGATTATACTTTCGAGCCCCCCGAAAGATCCTCCGCAGATAAAGAGTATATTGGCCGTATTTATCTGTATGAAATCCTGATGCGGATGCTTCCTTCCTCCCTGCGGCGGAACATTTGCCACTGTTCCCTCAAGTATCTTAAGAAGCGCCTGCTGGACTCCCTCGCCCGATACATCTCTTGTTATGGAAGGATTATCTGATTTTCTGCTTATTTTGTCGATCTCATCGAGATAGATTATTCCTGTCTCTGCTTTTTTTATATCAAAGTCTGCAGTCTGTATCAACTTGAGCAGTATGTTTTCCACATCTTCTCCCACATATCCGGCTTCGGTAAGGGAAGTGGAATCAGCAATACAAAACGGTACATTCAATATCCGGGCAAGAGTCTGGGCCAGAAGTGTTTTTCCGCAGCCTGTAGGGCCGATCAGCAATATATTACTTTTCTGAAGCTCCACATCATTTTTTTCCGCAATACTACCGTGCTTGATTCTTTTATAATGATTGTATACGGCAACAGACAATACCTTTTTTGCCACCTTCTGTCCAACAACATATTCATCGAGTATCTTATATATCTCTTTTGGTCTGGGAAGGTCCTTAAAACCCAGCTCTTTCTCTTCCCTGGTCTCTTCACTGATTATTTCATTGCAAAGATCTATGCACTCATTGCATACATATACGCCAGGTCCTGCTATTAGCTTCCTGACCTGGTTCTGGGATTTTCCGCAAAAAGAGCATTTTAAAATTTCTTTTTTGTTTTTTTCATTCACTCCGGGCAATTTATCAAACCCTCCTGTTCCCTCTCTATTCATAAAGGGAGCTTTATTTTTTAAATATTACTTCATCAATGATCCCGTAATCTTTGGCTTCTTTTGCGCTCAGAATAAAATCTCTCTCTGTATCCTTTTCAACTTTTTTTATATCCACTCCGGTATGCTTTGTTATTATCTCATTTAAAAGGGCCCTTATCCTTACCATTTCCTTTGCATGTATTTCGACATCCATGGTCGTACCCGATACTCCTCCAGAAGGCTGATGGAGCATTACGCGGGAATTTGGAAGTGAAAACCTCTTTTTCTCCTCCCCGGCGAGAAGGAGCACAGCTGCAGCACTGGCTGCCTGTCCTATGCATATCGTCGATACTTCGGATTTTATAAACTGCATCGTATCATATACAGCCATAGCTGCTGTGACGATACCGCCCGGACTATTGATATAAAGCTGTATATCCTTTTCCGGCTCCTCAGCTTCGAGATGCAGCATCTGGGCCATTATCAGATTAGCGACATTATCATCTATTGCAGAACCAAGAAAGATTATCCTTTCCTTTAAGAGCCTGGAGTAGATATCAAAGGACCTCTCTCCTCTGCTGGTCTGCTCTACTACCATAGGTATCAGATAATTATTATTTATTCTTTCACTCATTATTTATCTTCACTCTTTCCTTCTTTTGACTCCGGGGTCCAGAGGCCTTCTTTGGCTTTTGTTTCCTTCTCACCGGGGGTCCATATTTTTTTCTTATCATCAATCTTATCAGCTTTTGGCGCTTCTTCAACAATTTTCACATTGCGCTCCAACCGTTTTAGAAGTTTTCTTCTCTTCAATGTCTCGGTTAATTGCAGCTGGCCCTGGGGTTTCTCAAAGAATTCTTCTATCTTTTTCTTATCCTCATCTTTTTCATATCTGGAGAAAATATCTTCTTTTTCTTTCTTGATATCCTCCCCGGTGGGTTCAATGCTGGAAGCTTCGCTTTTTTCAAGAGCTTTGAAGATAAGGTAGTCCCTTACCTCTCTTTCCGCTCTTTCCCTTATTTGCTTATCAAATTGTTCTTCACTTATGCTCAGGGCCTGCATATAGCTTTGCTTGTTCATTTTCTGTTTCTTGAGCCCTTCTTCCAGATCGTTCACAATCCTTTCAATGCTATTCTTTATCATAGGCTCGGGAATGCTTTCCTTCATATTCTTAGAGATATGCTCAATTATCTGTTCGATTATGCGGGACTGCCTCTGATTCTTTTTCTGTTCAAGGAGTCTTTCCCTTAGCTGATTTTTAAAAGCATCTATTGACTCATACTTCCCAAGGTTTTTTAGAAACTCTTCATCAAGTTCGGGTAGGATTCTTTTCTTGATCTCCTTTAAGCTTATATCAAAATCAGCCTTTTCCCCTGTTATGTCCCTATTTCCGATATTATCAGGAAGCAGCAGTGATATCTGTTTCTTATCCCCCTTCTTCATCCCTGCAATATTGGTCTCAAATTCAGGAAACAAAGTCTTTGATCCTATCTCAAGAGAATAATCCTGTGCGCTTCCCCCTTCGAATTCCTTGCCTTCTATTTTCCCGGCAAAATCTATGGTAACAAAATCCCCTTCAGCAGCCGGCCTATCATCTTCAACCGGTTCTAAGGAAGCAAAATTTTTCCTCAGATCATCAATCTGTCCGCCAAGCTCCTCTTCACTCACTTTAGCAGAGACAGTGTTTACCTTTATTCCTTTATACCTGGGAAGAGCTATCTCGGGTTCAAGCTCGATCTCCGCTTCAAAGCCAAGAGGTTTGTCTTCCTCCATAAGGGTTATATTTATCTTTGGGAAATCGATCGGTTTGAATTCCGATGCTTCTATTATTTCAGGATAGAGCTCAGATATTGAACGGCTGGCCGCTTCCTGCAGGACATATGGCTTGCCAAAATTGGAATCTATTACCTGTGCTGGTATTTTTCCTTTTCTGAACCCGGGTATATTGGCCTTTTTTGAGATCTCCCTGTAGGCATCGCCTATCTGCTTTTTATAATAATTATTAGAGATCTCAATACCCAGCTTCACTTTGTTGTTATCAATCTTTTTCTTGCTTTTGATAGTATAACTCAAAAATCCTCCTCTACACCGACCGGACCGGCATTTAAACATTAAGAGTCATATTATAATAGATATAATTTAAAATTCAATCAGACTTTGGGATTAGGTCTTGAGATTGATTAGCCACAATAGATGCACTATTGTTCTCATTGGGAAAGCTATTAAAAACCTGAAATCAATATATAAAAGCCAAAAGTTCCTTTAATTCTAAACTATATTTGAATATAACTACTGCAAGTTCCATAAACTTACTATAAAGGATGTGCTCTATGAAAAAGAAGTTATACCTTATTCTGCCTATCTTGATTACTATTTGCTTTTTATCTTTTGCTGCAGTATGCAATCTCGGACAGCTTCTAAATAATGGAGAATCCGCAGATCAACTTTCAAAAGAAGAGGAGCTGCAAAAAGAAATAGATGCATTGAAAAAGGAGGAGCAAAAGTTAGAAGAAGAAGCATTAAAAAAAGAGAATGAAGAGAATTCAAAAGAGGATAAAAATGCTGATGATAGTAAGAAGGAAGGTACAGATAAAAAAGATGAAAAGCCAACTGTGACCCTTAAAATTTATGAAGGCCCTACCTACTCCAAATCAGATGATGCCTGTTATTATAGGATTGAAGCTAAGATCACCGGCATCCCGTCTCCTACTATTAAATTCAGCAGAGATGATGGTAATGGTGCATGGGGAAATGCAAAAGTCCAGATCAATCTAAAAAAAGGAGAGACCTGTACTTTATCAGTCACTGCCACTAATTCCAAAGGAACAGCTAATGATTCAATAAAATTAGTCTGGCTCTATTAGACGCAGCTCGAACCTATTTTGAGAAAAGGGCCTTTTCCTGAGAAAAAAGATTC
This sequence comes from uncultured bacterium, assembly GCA_965549355.1. Classification (GTDB taxonomy): domain Bacteria; phylum Actinomycetota; class Humimicrobiia; order Humimicrobiales; family Humimicrobiaceae; genus M55B120. Next base: position 10,123 of record CBEVGD010000066.1, read on the forward strand.
ACAAATCCCAGCGCACTTCTGTTAATGATAACCAGCCAGCAGGTAAAATTCCCTCCCCCAGACTCCCTTCCTTTTTGCCTGCTGGCTGAACTTTGTAAGAATTTGCTGGTATACACTCAATTAAACCTGCTGCTGGCAATGGGATGTTGAATTCTAAAAAATCATCAAATATTTTCAATGACTGCTATGGTTGCATATACCCGTCATTTTTGGTGCATGTCTCTATGTGATATTATTTTAATACTCCCCAGGAAGTCTTTGAAAGTTTAGATAACAACTTTCAATCAAAAAGAAAATATTTTCTTACTATTTTGAAATAGAAAATACAAAATGCATGTAGGGTAAGATTCTTTATAATCATGTCCTATATGATTAGCGCTGTTCTTTCTGTAATGGAAATTAAATGTTGAAAATCCATATCAATTATTATTAATTTGAAGAGACTGACTGCATCTAATAAACTTAAAGCTGAAATCTATTTTGAGAAAAATC
>CBEVGD010000067.1:0-10534 GCA_965549355.1 uncultured bacterium
ATTTCGTCTAACTCGTTTTTATACGAACTATTTCCTTTATAATACACTTTTCTTGTATATTATACGAAATATCATTAGATTTATAGTAATACCAATTCGGTTTGATTCTAATAAACATCATCACATATGCAAGGGTGGACCAAAAGTTTTCTTAACTTCTTGACTTTATATTTATTAGTGATATATTTATAACATAATGTTATAAATATATCACATAAGAGGTGAGTACTTTGAGACAGAAAAAAAATTTCAATCCTATAGCTCTCCTGGGCGTTATAGGGCTGATGGGGATTATTGGTTTTTTTGGAGGCAGCTGGGGATGGTTCATCTTCTTTAGCTGGTTTGTATGGTTTATATGGGTAAAGAGACCTGTTGATGAACGCTATTTTAGAAATATCGGCAAAGCTGCCCGTAATGGGTTTGTAATTTCGATGATCGGAATATCATCTATTCTTGCTCTTTTAGGACTGAAATCTACTTATCAGATAATAATTATTGCTGTAGTTATTTTATTTGAAACTCTTCTTTTTGGATTTCTTATATCATTTTTTTACTATGAAAGGAGGGGCCGCTAAATGCCTGGTTTAAAAACTAAAATTAAAGAATACAGAGCTCGCGCTGATATGAAGCAGGAAGATCTGGCCAGAAAAGTAGGGGTGCGCCGGGAGACAATTGTCCATCTTGAAGCAGGGCGCTATAATCCATCTCTGAAATTAGCCCATGATATTGCCGGGGTATTCGGAGTTTCAATTGAGGAAATTTTTAGATTTGAATGATTATTTACATATTAGATAAATGAAAATAAATAATATATAAAATTTACAATCAAAGAGAGGAGACAAAGTGGCTATTTTAAAAATGAAGGAGAAAATCTTATATTTTATAATTCCAGTATCAGTAATAATAATTACAGGCTTATTTATTGCCTTTTTCTGGACCGATATGTTCAGGCTGGGTACGCATTTTGATATAAGTGAGATAAAAATAGAAGATGGATATATTGTCGGCAGGGCAAAAAATGTTGGCAGCTTTAATGTAGAGACAGTAAGAATAGTAGCTTATCTAAAAGGAAAAGATGGAAGCTGCAGAGAAATAATAATCCCCCTGGACCCATTGGATCTGGAAGTGGGAGAAGAAGTGGAATTCTCTAAAAGATTAGAAGATCCTGAAAATATTGACAGTAACTATATAAGAGCCATAATTGGAACCAGGTGATAGGTCTATCCCGGGAAGAGTTTTGTGCCGGAGGGTGATATTTGTTAGAATGTGTAAGCTAAACAAGATGAAGTTAGCTAAACTTAATTTCGTATAATATACAGGAAAAGATTGGATTTACAAAGACATCTCATATAAAGCATTATAATCAATCATATTTAAGAGGAGGTATCATGAAAATATATAGACATACTCAAATTGGTTGGCTTGTACTGGTATTACTTGGAATAGGGATTCTATTAACTGGCTATTTCGGATTTCTGTACTTAAATTGGACTGCTCTCTCAGTTTTTGGGGTATTCGTGATATGTATTATCCTGTTTGCCAGCTTATCTGTTATTGTGAATGATAAATCTATCGAGATCAGGTTTGGAGTCGGGCTGATCAAAAAGAAATTTAATTTTGAAGAGATCGAATTATGTAAAGTTGTCAGAAATCGCTGGTGGTATGGTTGGGGAATTAGAAAAATTTCTAAAGGTTGGCTTTTTAACGTGTCCGGGTTAGATGCAGTCGAACTGACTATGAGAAATGGAAAAGCGTATCGAATTGGTACTGATGAACCACAAAAACTTGACAAGTTCATCCAGGGAAAATTGAATGAAGAAAAATGACAGGTTTATCAAGGTAAAAGCATTTATATAACATTGCGGCAGGCTATAGAAAATTTATTAAATTAACAAGAAGTTAGAATAAATATGCCAGAGATAAAGACTAATGACATCATGACATATTATGAGATTTATGGAGAAGGAAGCCCGCTTATATTCATTCATGGAGGTTTTGTTACCTCTACTATGTGGCAGCCTCAAGTAGATTACTTTTCTAAGAGCTTTAAAGTCATTACATATGATATCAGGGGACATGGAAAAACGGGAGCTTCACCATTAAGAAAGTATTCCATTGAATTATTTGCAGATGATCTGGGTAAGTTGCTTAAAGAATTAAAAATAGAAAAACCAATTATATGCGGACTGTCCCTGGGTGGAATGATCGCGCAGGCTTATGCCGCAAAATATCCGCAAGATTTAAAGGCTCTGATCTTGAGCGATACAGCCATTTCGACCTCTTTAACATATTGGGATAAGCTTATGGTCTACATTTTATTTCCAAAATGGATGATGCTGCCGGCATTGCGTATGATGGGAGTAAGAAACTTTATAAAGTTTTCATTTTGGATTGCAAAACTCACAAGGGGAAAAGAGTGGATCGGCAAAAATGAAATTGAGGACTATGAAAAAAATGAAATGCTGAAAATGGATAAAAAAGAGTACTTAAAAATATTTGGCGCTATTTATGATTTCAAACTTCAAGATTTATCTAAAATAAATGTGCCTGCCCTGGTTCTTAATGGTGAAAATGAATCAAAATCCGTGCATTACCACGCAGAAGTAATGAAAAATTTAATAAAAAATTGTGAATCAAAAATTATTTCCAACGCGGGGCATACTTCGAACCTGGAAAATCCCGAAGAATTCAATAAAGCGCTGGAAAAATTTCTTAAAGGAGTTGGATTATAATAATGTTTAGGAGGAGATTAAAATGAAAAAAGTCATAGTAATTATAGTTCTTTTGAGTATGTTGCTGGTTTCAGCCCTTTTTATAAACAGTTGTTTTGTTTCTAGAATAACCGAAAGGATTGTTAAAGAAGTCATAGATAAGGCTCCCGAAAATCAAAGTATTGAAGAAGCAGAAATCGATATAAATGAAGGGAAAACATCTTCAGGCATCACGGTCGAATTGCCTGATGGCTTTCCAAAATCGGTTCCGATTTATCCTGATATGTCCATAGATCATTCCAGTAAGAGCACAAGCAGCGGCAGAGATTTCTTTTCGGTGAGTTATAATACTAAAGATAGAGGAGAAAAGGTCTTTAACTGGTATAAAAAAAAGATGGGTGATTGGAAAATACAAACCGAGATAATAAATCAAAGAGAAGACGAAAAATCTCATACTATCATAAGCAGCAATGGAGAATATCATTTAACAGTATTGATTATAGAAAATCAATATGATGAGGGAACAGCAGTTATTTTAACTGCATCAGAAGAACTGGATTTTAATTAGATTTTAGAGGATTTTATTAAAAAGAGCACTAAAAAAAGAAATAAGTAGCATATCTAATTTGGAAGCAGAGATAGTGGAGCCCGCGATCGGAATTGAACCGATGACCTTTTCCTTACCGAGGAAATGCTCTACCGACTGAGCTACACGGGCCTGGAAAATTATGGTGGAGGAGAGAGGATTTGAACCTCTGAAGGCTAAGCCGGCAGATTTACAGTCTGCTCCCTTTGACCACTCGGGCACTCCTCCACAGTGGAGCCGGCGATCCGATTTGAACGGACGACCTGCTGATTACAAATCAGCTGCTCTACCAACTGAGCTACACCGGCAAAATAAAATTGCCTTATCATTATCGACATCAAGAGGTAGATTGTCAAGAATCTATTACCCGAGCTCCATAGGAAGCAATATTAATAAAAATGCTATAAATTATCAATAGCCAATTTGACTGCTCCTTCTACTGGATTTGCAACCAGCGGCTTGAAGCTTATCCCGGCAAATCTACCTTTAAGCTCTGCAATTACAATATCTTTAAAATACTTTTCGCATTTAAAGAGCCCCCCTACAAGGACCAGGTCAAATTTTCTTTTTGAAAGCTTTAACTTTTCAGCTATAGTTATTACTGACAGCACCGACTCCATAGCTTCCCCGTAGAGTATCTTCCGGCTAATATTATCTCCGCCATATGCGCACTTACAGACCGGCTTTGCAAATCTGCCTATCCTTTCCTTTGAAAAAGGCTCTCTGTATATCCAGCTCACAATACCTGTCTCATTTTCAAGTCCGAGTTCCCCGAGTATTGCTCTGCTCAACATGGTCCTTTTCCCCCTGCCGTCATAGGCTCTCATAACTGCTCTCAGAGCTTTTACGCTTACCGCATACCCGCTCCCTTCATCTGCAAGTATATGATCCCAGCCGGTTGAGCCCGCCTGCTCTCCCTCATCATTTATGCCAAAGCAGTTAGAGCCCGTGCCGGCGATTATTATTATTTTATTCGGCGCACCGCTCCCTGCTTCCAGACCGATCCTGGTATCATTATATATCAGAATCCTTCTCTGATTCAGGCATTTTTTTAATTTATCATTCCCTACTATTCCCCTGTAGACTTTAATATCATCCGGAATATTGAATCCTGCAAAGCCAAAACAGCTGCTCTCAAACATTATATTGCTGCCGGTGCCCGCGTTTTCTATTGCCCCGAACACGGCCCTGTTTAGATTTTCTATTGCTTTTCTGACACCGACACTGGTAAAACTGCTGGCCCCTGAAATCGATTTGGTTATTACTTCCCCATCTGTCCCGGTTATTACTGCAGTTGTCTTTGTTCCCCCTCCGTCTACGCCAAGTATATATTTCATAAACTCCCCATTATTACTTTTTAATCAATAATACCGTATTTTTCTCAAAGGTAAAATAAATTTATAGCAAAAGATCACTAAAATCCCATAGTTTCAAAGAATGGTAGTTAGACAAAGACATATTAAATCAAATATAATAATACTGCATATATTATATGATATATCGGGGAGGCCCTAAATGGCTTTTGGCAGTATTATAAGAAGGAGTACGGCCGCCGGTAGTTTCTATCCTGCGAACCCTGAAGCACTGACCGGCCAGATAAACAGCTTTCTCGAAAGAGCGGAGGACCGGGACATTAGCAATATAAAAGCAATTATAAGTCCGCATGCAGGATATGTCTATTCCGGCCAGACGGCTGCATATTCCTATAAACAGCTCACCGACTCTGATTATGACAGCATTATAGTAATAGCACCTTCCCACGGGGAGTACTTTGATTTTATCTCAGTATATCATGGAGACAGCTACGAGACTCCGCTGGGGACCGTCATAGTGGATAAGGAAAGGGCCGGAAAACTGGCAGATGCGAGCCCGGCAATAGAAATATCGCATTCCGGACATGGTCAGGAACACAGTCTTGAAGTACAGCTTCCCTTTCTGCAGATAGTACTGGGAAGCAATATAAAGATAGTGCCGGTGGCAATCGGCAATCAAAGCAGGGAAAATATAATAGAGCTCGGTAATACGATCGGAAGACTTTTCTCTGATGACAATATTTTGATAGTAGCCAGCACGGACCTTTCCCATTATCATCCATATGATATTGCTTCAGGGCTTGACGAAAAGGTAAGCGGGCTTATCGGTTCATTTGATACCGATGGACTAATGGAAGAATTTATTGCCGATAAAGCAGAGATGTGCGGAGGGGGGCCGGTAATCTCTGCAATGACCGCTTCCAGCCTTATGGGTGCAGACTCTTCGATGATACTGCATTATGCAAACTCCGGCGACATTTCTGGAGACAAAAGCGCCGTAGTGGGTTATCTGTCAGCAGCTTTTTATAAAAAATAGGATAAGCATTGGAGAGATATGAAAAACCTTGAATTAAACAGTATGCAAAAAAAGCTGCTTCTGAAAGTCGCCAGAGGGGCCATCGCAAATACTGTAATCGGCTCCACACCTGATAACTACAGTATAGATGATCCAGTGCTTAATATAGAATGCGGGGCTTTTGTCACCATACATGATCATGGAAACCTGAGAGGATGCATAGGTAATATTACAGCCCGGACCCCTCTCTGGAAGACGGTGATGAATATGGCTGTAGAGGCCGGCACCAGGGACCCGCGTTTCCCCGCTATTTCTGCAGATGAACTGGATGATATCGATATTGAAATATCTGCCCTTTCTCCATTATGGAAGATAAAAGATATTGAGGAGATCGAAGTGGGAAAACACGGTATTTTAATAAAAAAAGGATTTAACCAGGGGCTTCTTCTTCCGCAGGTAGCAACTGAGAACAATTTCGACAGGAAAAGCTTTCTTGAACACACATGCCTGAAGGCCGGTCTTGACCGGAATTGCTATAAAGATAAAAATTGTGAGATCCATATCTTCTCGGCAACTGTATTTGGAGAAAAGGATCAAGAAGGCTAAGGTCCTGTTCCAGGGGCTTCTGCATATTTATTTCGTATGGCAATAATCATTTTTTTGCCTGCATCTCTCCATTAAGTCTTTTACACCAGAAAATTAAATAATAACTACCTAGAAATTTAATATCTTTAATAATATTAATATATTTAATATTATACTTGACATTATTAATTAATTATATTATATTAGTTAAGATTTTTAATTTATTATATAAAAAGGTGACAATATGGTTAAAGATTGGAAAGAACTTACAGAATTGACCCGCGGTGCAGCCATAGAGGTTGGAATGGTAAAGCTAAAAGATAAAGGAATTACTATTGAAGGCAGCTTCGAGCTCCCTCCCCTTGCCCGGCTTACCCTTGAAGATCAGATATTTGTATCAGCCTTCATTAAGTGCAGGGGCTCCATAAAAAGTATGGAGAAGTTTTTTGGCATAAGTTATCCTACCGTAAAAAACCGTCTAAGCAATATTGCGGAGAAATTGGAATTTGTCGAGATCAATCCGCCGGCTTCCGGAAATGAAGTCTTGCAACAACTCGATGATGGAGAGATCTCTGTAGAAGAAGCTATTAAAAAGCTTGGAGGTGACCGATGATACCGATGATGCTTAAGCTCCGTGTCAGGGAAAAGGATGGGAAAAGATTTTTTATATGGCTGCCCCTGTTTCTGGTCTGGATAATAATCCTTCCCCTTCTTCTTATCCCAATTCCATTTGTAGCACTGGCAGCCCTTATAATGTGGCCCTCTGGAAAAGGTCCCATTATATTTCATGGATACCTTACAATCTTTAAGATGATAGGTTGTCTATCAGGCTTAGAGATTAATATAGGATCCGGTGATAGTACTTTTTTTATTGTTCTTAAGTGAAGATCAAAGGAGATAAAAATGACTGATGAGAGGAAAAAAATATTAGATATGCTTTCAGAGGGAAAAATAACTGTGGATGAGGCCGACAGGCTTCTGTCAGCTGTCTCAAAGGATAATGGAGTAGATTCTGGTAATACCGGGAATAAAGAGCCCAGATATTTGAGAATAATGGTCGAGCCTGGTCCCAAAAGCAAGAGTCCTGATAAAGTAAATATCAGGGTTCCCCTTAAACTTATCCGGGCTGGTCTAAAACTGGCTGCTCTTATACCAAAGAGCGCCCAGACCCAGGTAAACGATGCTCTGCATGAAAAAGGAATCGAAATGGATTTTTCACAGATCAAACCGGAAGATCTTGAAAATATCGTACAACAGCTTGATGATCTTACAGTAGACGTGGAAGGAAAAGAATCAGTCAGGATTTTTTGTGAATGACCATTAGGAAATGAGTCGACCCTGTTGTCTTATTCTCTTTCATTATCAAAAACTTGAAAGTATAATTTTAATAAAAAGAGGAGGAAAATAATCATGACTAATGGAGTAAGGAATCATGGCGGTTCTGGTATTGCGGGAACTGCATATTTTATGGGTTTTATTGCCGCAGCTGTATATTTTATACAGAATGCCGCATCTTTCTGGCTGGGAGTGCTCGGTTTCTTAAAAGCACTGGTCTGGCCGGTTTTTCTGGTCTACAACCTGCTTGAGTTTTTAAAGGTATAGCCTGTCTGAATTGCTTAACTTGTATTATGCATAATATTATTATAGTTTGAATAATAGCAATGCAACATAAATACCAGTTGGGCTAATTGGAGATAAAACAGATGATGCAGAAAGTTTCTATCAGACGGAGAACCATGGTTCTTCTGTTATGTGTTGCCACAGGTCTTTTCATTACCTCGGGGTGTTCAGATGTTAACAACCCCGAAGCGGGAGAGGAACTTACCAGAGAAGGTTCCATTCCTGAGGGTGCCGTAAAGATGACACCCGAATTAGATGTCTGGCCTCCCGTCACCCATTCTTCAGAATGGGACCAGCCCGCACCCATGGAAGGTCCGATCAATACTGCCGGGGCAGAGGACGCACCGGTTATTGCTCCTGACGGAAAAACACTCATATTTTTCTTCACCCCGGATGTAAGTGTGCCGCCGGAAAAACAGATACTTGACGGTGTTACCGGTGTGTGGTGGTGCACACGAAACGGTTCCACCTGGAATGAGCCTGAGCGTGCCGTACTGTGTGATGATAGAGAGTTGGCTCTGGATGGTCCGTTTTGCATTGCGGGCAGCACACTATGGTTCTGTTCCGCCAGGTTGGGAGTTCACCGGGAGTTGGACATTTTTACTGCTGAGCTGGACAATGGGACATGGAGCAACTGGATGAACGCTGGTTATCAACTGAATGTGGAATACGGGGTCGGAGAACTTTACACGACCGCAGACGGGATGATCATGTACTATGACTCAGATCGGGACGGAGGATATGGCGGTAAAGACATCTGGGAAACGGTCAAGGTTGAAGGAGGATGGACAGAACCCGTGAATCTTGGATCAACAATCAATACTAATATGGACGAAGGTTGGTTGTATATTACCCCCGATGGAAGTGAACTATGGTTTACAAGATGGAGTGGGCTTGGGTATGCGGGTCCGGCAATATTTAGATCTATAAAGTCACAGGATGGCACCTGGATCGAACCTGAAGAAATAATTTCAAACTTCGCGGGTGATCCCGCGCTGGATACAGACGGCAATATCTACTTCACTCACCATTATTTCACTGAAGACATGAAGATGATTGAAGCAGATTTTTATGTGGCATATCATCGCTAAAAACCGGGCCCTCCTGGCAAGTGGCTGCAAGGGACGACGCTCTCCGCCGTTGAACTTTATGCTATGCACCAAACACAATAAAACTACAAAAGGAATTTTTCAGATACCAATTAACTCATTTGCCACCTTATCGGAGGCTGCTTTATAAATACTACTCAATTTAAATCCAAATACTAGAGAGAGTATTAATTGCACCTGACTCATAATAATACAAATAGTAATTACTACTTAGTTGTGAATATCCTCTCTAATTCTATACTATGTGACTCTCCCATTACTATTTTTCTTTTTAAAATTGAGTTAAATCTACTTATATCAAGGCAGTAAAGGAAGTCTGAATATGGTGCAAATCCTGTAGCGGAAAAACCTTTTCCGCTACCTTCTCTAAGACGTAGAACAATTGAATCAAATTCGGTTCTTTCTCCTAATAATCGCTGTTTGAGATATTCGGCAAAAAGATAATCTTCTTCTCCAAATATTTTCTTTTTCCCGGCAGTGCAATAAATGTTAATTTTATCAATATTCTTATACTCAATATATTTAAGCAATGCATTAGAATTTACAAAACTTCCTACTACTACTTCATTTTCGATAGGCTGAATTAGCAGCCCCCTGGTCCCTGCTGTTGTGGTATGAATAATAATATTATCTGAAAAATCTTCATTCTGTATTTCAGTTGGAGAGTTTCCATATTTAAACCCATCTATTTTTATTCCATTTCGTTCTCCAATTAATATTGAAGATGGGAGCTCTCTTTTTAATGTCATAGAATGCGTAATACTTTCAGAAATTATATATTTGATAGGATTATTATTATCAATGTAATAAGCTACTGAAAAAGCTCTGAAGACATCTACAACAATAGTAAATCCTGAGATTTTTGAAGCATCGTCATCAGGATTGTAAATCTTTATATTCATTATTCCTCTTTATTTGAGTCAGAATAGATAAATTTTATAATACACAATATTGCCAAATATTTCAGTTAATGTCCTGCAATAACCCCTCAAATCCCTACTTTCTTAATTTTAATTCGACTTCTCCGACAGCACACTTATTAAGGAATCCTTTAAGAAGTTTGGATTTGGTTTTGACATTATCTAACCTAATTTTATCTGCTTTTATTTTTTGTTCGCTATTTTTTAATGACTTTTCCAAGTCCGTTATTGAAAGCAAGGCTGCTGCAATACAGTAAAAACTTTTTGACCTTCCTTCGTTAAAGTGTTTTAGCATTATCTCAAGCAATTCAATTCGTCTCATCTGCTGTTTTATAAACTCTTCCATGTCTTGTTCTTTGATGGAATTCAAATTAGAGATAGATTTTCTATGAGTTACGAAAGAGTCACCGCTATCCCAGCCTTCAAATTTTGAGCATGGAAACCCATCACACTCGGCACAAACCTCAAGGTTCTTTTTTTTCACACAACAAGTAATAAACGGACAGGAGGGGTGTTTATTGAAAAAATCAGGACCACAACATCCAGGACACCTTGAGGGACCTTTAGTATAGTATCTTGGACACAAGCCACAATCTAAACCACATGCACCAACAGTCGGATATTTTTTTATGATTTTTACCATACTTTCATCTCCTTTTTGGCGGGGTTCGGAAT
>CBEVGD010000068.1:0-10240 GCA_965549355.1 uncultured bacterium
AGGTGGCGATGGATTACTTTGCGCCTTGATATCTCTTTTCGAGGAGTGGTTCCATAACTTCGATTCACATCGGTATTACAAATTATTTCTTATATGCATATACATAAAAAATAAAAATAATTTGAGTTAAAGCCATTAAGATAATAAAATCTAACTGACTATATCTTATAGGGTATCATAGTGCAGGCAATAATTTAAAATTTTATGGTCCGTGGGAGGATAAAATGGAAAAATATCAATGCGAGATATGTGGGTATATATATGATCCTGAAGCAGGCGATCCGGATAATGGGATAGAGGCCGGAACAAGTTTTAGGGATCTGCCGGAAGATTGGGAATGTCCCGAATGCGGGGCCTCAAAAGATGAATTTGTGATAATAAAGTAGCTATTGTCTACTTTATAAGTATTCCTCTCTAAAAAGAGTGTTTACGGAAGCTTTTCACATATTTACTCTAATAGCCCTGACTGGACAGCAGTCGAGGCATAATTCACATAATATGCACTTATCCTTATTAAAAATAAGCTTTCCGGTCTTATTGTCCAGGCTCAGCGCCTGGGTTATGCAGACGGAAGTGCATTCGCCGCAGTCAATGCAGCTATCCTTATCTATGATTATGTCTTTATCTGCTTCCTGGATCGTTACGCCGGCATTCTCAAGGTATTTTATTGCTTTACTTATCTGATCATCAGTACCCTTTAGCTCTATAAGCATCTTACCCTCTACGTCGGGAGTAATCTCTGCCCTGAGTATGCTAAACTCAAGATCAAATTCTTTTACCAGCTTATATGTAATGGGCCTGGTAACTATTTTCTCAGGAAATGATAGGACAAGCTTTCTCTTTTTCATTAGAGTTCCTCCTGGCTCAAGATCTCAAGGGACCTGTATTCACCATCCAGGGGCAGCGCCTGTACCTTATCTGTCAGATAGAACTTTCCTGAAGATACTCTCTCTTTTAAAAGATCTGCTATTTCCAGAGCCCTGGCATAGCTGGAGATCGGACCAGTCTGCACGGATTTATTGTTTATCTTGATCTTCCCGCTTCTAAGCTGCTTATAATCCACCTTTCCATATGAAGGCTTGTTCCTTCTCTGTACGGAATAATCGAATATCTCTACCTGTATATCCTCATCCTTTACTTTTAAAAACTCCACCATCTCTTCATCTATGACCGGGATGGGTATGCCGATCCCGACAAACATGGACACACCGTATTTTTGAAAGGTAGCCGCTCTTATATATCTTGTTGACATATCTTTTAGATCTCCGGTAACTGCCAGTGTCCCCGCCAGTCCTGTGGGCGTTCCATTTGGGAGTCTTTCCTTTAAAGGATTATGCTGGGTACCGGTCCAGGACACATAGCCTTCAGCTCCGCCCAGAAATATTCTGGTCCCGATACCTATTGTGCGGTAATAAGGGTCATTTAAGAGAGGGCTCAGCTGGCCGGCACTCGAAAATGTAGCATTTGTAAATCCTGGGAGCAGTTTCCCCATATATGTATAGATGGTCCGGTTTGAAGAATTTACCGCCACTGCATAATTCTGATATGCATTCCTGGGATTAAAAAGATATGCTTGATTGACGGTATCCTTTGTCACATAAGTCTCTATTTCTTTTCTCGGATAGCAATCGGTACCGGATGCGGTAGCTTTTAATTTGACAGGTTTCCCCGCGATCAGATCCTCTATTACATGCGCCCCTCCATAACTTAAGCCTTCTGTCTCTGAGGGCTCAGTCGCACCGATATATACATCTACAGCTGCAATGCCTGCATATGCGGGGACGTCATTGAGCCAGACTTTTCCCATCCTTATCGGCGGATCGGAATGGCCGAAATTAATAAAGGCCCCTGAAGAGCACATCGGCCCAAAAGTAGCCGTAGTCACCACATCTACTTCTCTGGCAGCAGTTTTTATGCCTTTTTCTTCTACATAGTCTATTATCTCTTCCGCATTAAGGACTACCGCGGTGCCCTTTTTTATTTTTTGATTTATTTCTTCAATTGTTTTTGCCATATCGCATATAGATCAATTATGATTTTAGATATTTTATAATACTCTAATAATATTATTTTTCCAAATCATATTTATAACTGTCATTAGAAATCTGTCCAACAAGTCCAGATCCAATTCTCGGACAGGCTCCCAGTATTATCAAGTCTGGAGAGCCAGCATGCCTGCATTGGAAGATTGTCATGATAATAATCTTTTATATTCCGGTGATTTAAAAAAATTCATATAAATCTGCCCAGGAGGGTCCCTGATAGCGAAGGTCCCCTGATGCTTGATTTAACTTTTATGGAGATATCTATATAATTGATAAACAAAGACATGATTAAACCAATATGGAGAAAAAGTGATCATAATGATAAAAAAAATAGTAAAAAGAAGAAATGAAAAGAAGATAATGGAGACTATTATTGTCATATTTCTTTCAGCTTTCATAGCATTCACAACATTTTATTCGATGAGACTTGGAAGATTTGTAAGCCTCATAATATTTGCTCTGGGGCTACTGCCGATAATGATCGCATATTTTCTGAAAATTGATCTGAAAAAGATGCTTCCTGATATTTTATTCGGCATTATAGATAATGTGATACTTGTAATACCCGCGATAATCGCGGCAGAGCTTTTTGGAACTGCAGGAGCCCTTACCGGAGCTATTGTAGGAAATGCGATCTCGGATGCTATAGCGGGATATTTTGAAGGAAATCTTTCTGAATTTCTGCATTCAAGAGGAATAAACGCTACAAGAACAGTAATGGGTTCATCGCTTGGAAAGATGAGCGGCTGTCTCCTCATAGGGATATTCCTGATTTTCTTTTAATAATATAGATCCAGTTCTCGGACAGGCTCCCAGGGATAATAAAAACAATAGAAGCAGATCCCTTCTTTTATCCAGAACCAGCTTCTATTGTTATAACAGTGCCTGTATTAAGTCATTTCTGACTGTCCGGGAGCCTGAGCCCAATTCTTGGACAGGTTCCTATCACAGAGGGCGGCTATTTATATTGTATCATCTTCATCATCTCTGTAGACTGTATAGGTTCCGGTACCGGCAAGAAAAACACTTCCTTTCCCCTTTGCATACAAATCAATGTCTTTTCCTATTAGAGCAACTGTAAAGCCGCTTCCTTTTAGTTCTGCTTCGCCATTAAAACCATAGTATAACCACAGACCATTATTCAGCTCCACCTTGCCGCCATAGCCGGTTATATTTTTATCCAGGTCGCCTTCGATGTCTCTGACTAATAGGACTCCGTTTCCAGACAATCTTATTATACCGTCAGTTGAGACGGTAGTATTGGCTCTGATTCTTGCAACGCCATCACCATTAGCTTCAAGGATCCCTGTTCCTCTAAGATTTATTGTGCGGTTTTCCTCCCAGGAACCTTCCAAAACCGGGCCGGGGCTGCTCTCTGCGATACTAAATGTCGAGTCGATCTGGCTGTCAGCGAAAGCAAGAGATGGTACGGAAAGAAGGATACAGACTGCTACTGCAAGTGCAGTTAATATCCTTACCCCTTTTGTCCCTGCTCCATTTTTGGATTTAGAATTTTGTCTTTTACTTCTTTTTGCTGGCATTTTTACCTCCTTGATAATATTACCATTTATTATTCTGGTATTATTATTCCATGAGGATATGAAATTTATTTTAAGAAAGTGTAAATTATTTGTAAGGGATTTCCAGAGAGAAAATATTGATGCCGTCAGCTGTATCAAATATCAAATGGTAGTCCAGAAGCGAAGATAGCCTCTTAGAGATTGCCAGACCCAGGCCAAAACCCTTAATATTTCTAAAATCGACTTTATCCGGACGGTTAAACATCTTATAGATCTTTTCCCTATCATCTCTGGAGATCGGTTTACTTTTATTATTCACAGAAAAAATTATATTACTGCCTTTTCTATTTATATTTATATGGATAGTTGAATTTTTTTCTGAATACTTTACAGCATTATTGATTAAATTGGACAGGATGGATTGAAGCAGATATTTATCGCTTAAAATATATATTTTATCTTCCGGACCAAAGTTTTGCTTAAGGCCAATATTGTGTTTTAATAATTCCGGCCGGTATAGATCGATCAAGTTCTCTGCAAGACCAACAATATTGATCTTCACTTTATTTATTTCAATGATCTTGTTTTCCATCTTAGAAAGCATAAGAAGGCTATTGGTCAGGTTTTCCAGGTCCATGGTCTTAGAGATCACTATGTCCAGAGCCTGGCCCACTTCATCCTTATCATGGTAGACTCCGTCTCTTATCCCAATGGAGTATCCCTGTATAGAGGTAAGCATATTCTTTATCTCATGGGTAATCATAGAGGTAAAGTCTTTTAATGAGTTCTGGCTCCTTTTGATTTTGTCTTTCATAAGATCTATATTTTTAGCCAGAGCGCCTATCTCATCAGTATCTCTGATATTTATTTTTTTATCATAATCACCGGAAGAAATTTTTTCGACGGCCCTGTTTAGTTTTAAAATCGGATTTGATAGATGTCTTCCCAGTATAAATCCCGCAAGGCCCGAGATTATCAAAGCAGTAAAAAAGATCACGATCAGGGTGAGAAAGTATCTGGATCGGGGTATTTCAACTTCACTCTGATTCTTAAAAAAGATCGAGTAATACTTTACATTCCCGGCCTCAAATTCATAAATAGAAATATAATATTTTCTGTCGCTTATTTGGGAATCGATCAGCTTGCCAAAATTTTCATTCCCGTCATTCTGGTTAGAAAAAATCATGAAGCGCCTGAGATCCTTATTTGAAAGTACTATTTCCTTAAACTGACGGTCCGATAATCCCAGAGGGTTAAAGACGGCATTATATTTCTCATCTATGATAGTTATTTTAGTTCCCAGGATATTTTGAAATTTATCCAGGAGACCCGATGACTGAAGATCAATGACTGCAGCTGAAGCCCCGGAATAATTCTGGCTCACAAAATCTGAAAATTTTTTATTCTGGGCAGATATTTCTTCAAGCCTGATATTTCTATTATTGATCAAAAAAACCCGGGTAAAAAAGAAAGCAGTGAAGAATATTATAATAAAAAGGGTTACAGCGACAGTAAATGTTATTTTTTTCCTGATACTAAACTTTATGCTTTTTACTTTTTTTTTCTGCATATTATTCATTTAAAAAATTTAACCTGTAACCTGCTGACCATATAGTCTCGATAAAGATACCCTGTGGATCTCCCAGCTTTTTTCTTAATTGTTTTATGTGTACATCAATAGTGCGGGACTGGCCGTAGAAATCAAATCCCCAGATATTCTGCAGCAGAGAATCTCTGCTTATTACTATGCCCTTATTATCGGTCAAATAGACCAAAAGCTGGTATTCTCTATTGGTAAGCCTTATTTCTTTCCCGCCCGCCAGGACGATCCTTGAATTAAGATCGATTTCCAGCACGATTTCTTCTTTGATCTTTATGTCTTTTTTGCCCAATCTTAACTTTAATATATTTGTGCCGGTATGGCTCCTATCGAGCTCTTTTCTTCTAAAGACCGCTTTGATTCTTGCTACCAGTTCACGCGGATTAAAAGGTTTGGTAAGATAATCATCTGCCCCGATCTCAAGCCCCAATATTTTATCTATATCTTCATTTCTGGCAGTCAGCATGATTATGGGGACACTGCTGGACTCTCTTATTTTTTTACATATTTCCGTTCCGCTGATATCAGGCAGCATTATATCCAGAATGACCAGATCATAATCCGTATTCTTTGAGAGCAGATCCATTCCTACCGTACCATTTTCCGCAGAATCGGTATTCATGTTTTCTTTTGAAAGAAAATCAGATACAAGATTCCTGATCTCCGGATCATCATCTATTATTAGTATTTTCTTCATGATAAATCTTTATTTTTATAGCTTTATGCTTTATTTTAATAAAACTATAGCTGCTATCATTTTCCGGTGATACGGTGGAAGTATTCCAGAAATTTAGTAAACTGCACCTCTTTATCAAAATTTTCTTCCATTAACCTGCGTCCATTCCTGCTAATCTTTTTATAAGCTGCCTTGTCTGACCACAATTTGGAAATGGCTCCTGATAGCTGTCCGCTTTTGCCGGGCTCCACCATATATCCTGTTTCGCCGTCTTTTACAATTTCCGGGACTCCGGCCATTTTAGAAGAAATCACAGGTACATTCATAGACATAGCTTCAAGCAATACATTTGGCAGCCCTTCTTTGTATAAACTGGAAAGTACCAGAATATCGATCCTTTCAAAAACATACATGGGTTCCCGCGTAAATGGGAAAAAGGTCACATTATTATCCAGTCCCATTTCCCGGACCTTATTTTTTAACATCTGTTCATCCGGTCCTTCACCAACCAGAATTAAGTGCAGATCCGGAAAAGGATCTTTAATCAACTTTGATATTGCTTCTAATAAAACGACCTGCCCTTTCCTTTCTTCAAACATTCCTACATTACCCAGCACAGGAGAAGCGTTTTCCGGCAGGGGATACCGTTTGAAGGAATCTCTTTTTCTTTCTTCATTTGAAGTAAAGCGCTTCACATCAGTTCCCTGATATATTAATTCTGTTAGACTATCAGGAATTTGATAAGAATCAATCAGGTACTTGTATGTAAAATCAGTGATCGCTATCACAGTTGAGCGGATCGATTCATCCGGAAGATAGAATTCTCGTTTATATTCCGGGACAATGGTCCCTGTTTTGGGAATGAGAACCGTGTCAATATTATTTTCTTTAATGCATTCACCGGCAAAAATCGAGCAGTGAAAAGAATCCCGTTGCGGGTGAACCGTGCAGACAGCCACATCACATGCCTGCAGGGCTTCTGTCCAGATTTTTTTGTTTTCAGTATTTTTTGATACCACTTTTTCATAATCATAAGTAAATGCCTGTGCGCCTGCTTTTCTACATTCCCCGGCGACAAAACTTCCTTCGGGGGCCAGGATCACCGTCTCTTCCCCCCGGTCCAAAAAGAACTTATTAGCTTCCGCTACCCAGATCTGGGTGCCGCCCCGCAAATGTGTGTCTTCAATGAATCCTATATTCATTTTTCTATCCTTATTTTGTGTTTAATAATTCATCTAAGTATTTATGGAAATTTTTATGCATGACCTTCATGCTGTATCTCTGGCGAATAGCTGTAATATTATGCTTTTTGTATTGCTCCCGTTTATCAGGGTCCAATAAGAGCCCGGTAATATCACTTAAAAAAGATTCAGAGAAATCTTCTTCCGGAAATGGAATATAATGTATTTGCTGATCCTCCGGCAGATCTTTTCCCACAACGTCATCAAAAATTTCTATGGGCCTGTACCGGCTGCATATTATAGGAATTCCCGCGGCGCCGGACTCTATAATGGGCAAGCCCCGTCCTTCTGTTTCGCTGGGGAAAAGCACCACAGTTGCCAACCGGTAGATATCTTCAATTGTAAGCCGTTTGAAATTTTTTCTATGGAAAGAGGGGTGTTCCTCGGTCCCTACGGAAAATGCTAAAAATAGGCGGCCGGCTATGGCTTCCGGTACCTGAGAGATCACATCAATATGGGCCCTTAATATAGTCTCAAGATCGGTCCTGTGTTCAATAGGCGCCGGGCCGGTGATATGGAGAACGATCTGCTGCTCCTTATTTTTCCTGAATTCAGATAAAAATGGAGGATACTGCAGAAGAGCACCGATTAAATGCAGATTTTTCTCAATACGCTTTCGGTCCATGATCCGGGTGGGCTGAAGGAAATAAATGATCTGGTCCGAAGTCAGATCCAGGCTCTGCCCATCGCGTTTGGAGCAAACCAGAGGTTTTTGGTCAATCATCCATTCTTTCAGATTTTGTAAATGGGATCTAACAGCAATGGACCGGATGACCGGATTGCCATCTGACAGTATATGGGCCATCCGCAAACGAACTGATTTAATATCTTCCTTTGAATACTCTTTAAAAAATGCTTTGCTGACAGAGGTGGGGACCTCAAAGACACGGTCCCTGGAAAATCCATTATCGTCAATAAGTCTTTTTGATTGTAATGCATTAATATTAACCTGGACCCACCTGCGGCCATTCCAGGGATAAATCTTTTTAAAAAGGGAAAAGAAGGCAGCATTATTTATATTGTGGAAGAATTTATCTCTAGGACCGGGTGCTTCGCCCAATTTTCTTTCCGAAGCCGGTTTCCCGCCTTCCCAATAAAAATCATGGTTTGAATTGAGGACATAAATGCCCATTAATTCCGATACCAGAATAGTGCATAAGCCGGTAGCCATATTCCCCGGATTTGAATTGACATTCACGGGGATCAGCAGTGAAATCTCTTCTTCAGCAATATAAGTACCCAATTTTTTGGCAAGGTCCACTGCCTGGTTCCAGATCTCAATGGCCATCTCATGGGAGATCCTGGAATTTTCCTTCATATCCTGGTAAAAAAGTTTCTCAAACCATATGCCTCTATCCCATTTCGACCATCCATTGGCGCGGCTGATGTGATGTCTTTTCCATTCCGGTTTAATAATATTATCTGCCTGCGGGTGGAAATCACCGGAGATATAATGGATCACTGCCTTTTTTTCATTAGAAAGGATATCATACAGGCATTGGGCGTATTTGGAAATCTCAATGGAAACGCCGTCAATGCCAAAATCAAAGGTCCAAAATGCCAGTCCGGTCCGTACTTTTTCTAAGAATTCATCCCGGCTGAATTGTTCAAGCGGAGGACTGTCTTCTTTTATATCTTCAAGACTGCTGGAGATCCCGCTCCAATTTGCAGGAGCATGACTATTAAGCTTTTTCATCATCTCAGAGAAGAGGTGTCTTTTATCGTCTGGCTTCATTTACTATATCCTTGTTTTCTGTTTTGTTTGCAGTATCTGCTTCAGGGCACTCTGTGCAATAAATAAATTCTATTCTTTGCCGGGCTGTCTATAAAATTTCTATATTCATGTTTGGCCCATGATAATTATTATATTTAAAAGGTTGAAATGCTACAAGAGAATTAGATTATCAGTATTGGCTGGTCCGGGGAACCGCTTAATCGCTTAATGTCCTTCGTGTATGGAATGTCCTAATTTTTATTCAGATATTTTTTCGAAATATTCTAATGTAATGCCTGAATTAATTTTATTATAACAATCTACCATTAGCTCAAACTTCTGCTTTATTCTTGCATAGCTCATTAGAGAGCTTAAAAATACTGGATCTTTACTAAATGCATAACCGGCGATCTCAGCAAAGTCCTCGCTGCAATTAACCATGCTGAGAGAAGTGAAAAAGCCGCTGCTATACATCTCCAGCTTATCTCCATCATAATCATAGGGCTCATAATCAGCATACTCAAATTCTTCCGGGTTATTGGATATCCAATCTTCATGATAGGAATCAAATAATTCTTTATATTTATTTTGTAATAAATGATTAAGTGCATGATGAAATACCGGCAAATGCAATGTTTCATCATTTCTTTCACCGATTGTTAAGAAAATTGTTTCATCAGTGGCAGTAGCTATTACATCGTTTACATTCTCTATTTTTATTTCATTACCTATTATATATAATTTCTTTAAGTGTTGGGGCACAAATCCTAAAGGGTATGCTTCTACAGCTTCTATAACAACTTTTTTAACACTGGTCCGGAGTTCTTCCGGCAAATATATTAATTTCTTTGTATCTTCCGGGAAATAACTTAAATATGTTTGCCTGTCTATATCAAATAATATGCCATTCTCAAAAAAAGATTCAGTTAGATTTTCCAGATATTCCCCATGCTTTTTCCCCAGATGGGTATCATCGGCCAATAATGCTGATAGTTCCTCTTCATTTAATTCTAAAAGATTTTCTATAAAATCAGCGCTATAGAACTTATCTTTTGCCGCAAGCTCAATTGCAGTATCTATATCGCTGGAAGTAGCTGATTGATTTGATTTGAGCCATTCCCAAAATGCACATTCTGAATATATATTATTAAAAAGGTCCGGTTTATCTTGAAACGCTTTTAATAAATAGGCTTCAGTGCTTCCGGGCAGCTTCAATCCGGTTATTTTCTTATTAACTTCAGATTCTATATTCTTATCCTGTGACCCGGAAGGCTTCTTTTCCAGTGTTTGTTCTATTAAGTTGCAAGCACTGCTAATACCCGACAAACCAATTAGAAGAAATAATATAACTATAAATATATATTTTAATTTTATTACTTTTAAAATCATGCTGCTTTCTGAAAATTAGTATATCGGGCAATTATAACAAAAGCTTATTTTCATA
>CBEVGD010000069.1:0-10137 GCA_965549355.1 uncultured bacterium
CTTTTTTTGTATTATCCGCTTCATCTATATCGACACCGGATTCTTTATAGGAAAACTTCTCTTCCATCTCCACATCCAATATCCAGAATGCTTGCACCGTGATTTAGTCTTGAAGCTATATCCAGAATATCAGAGCTTGGTTGACCATTACCAAATGTTGATAATGCTTCTTTATCTTTATAAGTCTTGTCCCAAAATGGTTCCATAATTATTGGATGAATCATTTCAGAAGGGCGATTGCCTGGACGGCAATCCCTTCTCCCCTGCCGCAGAAACCGAGATGCTCGGTTGTGGTTGCTTTCAAATTGACCCTAACAATATCAATTTTCAGGGTACCGGCGATGTTTTCCTTCATTTCCTTAAAATATTTAAACACCTTTGGTTCCTGGAGGATCAGTACGGTATCAATATTTTCAATATCAAAACCTTCACCCGACATCTTTTTCCTGACTTCCTCGAGAAGAGTAAGGCTTGATATGTCTTTGTATTTCATATCACTGTCTGGAAAATGTATACCAATATCTCCCAGGCCACAGGCACCGAGTATCGCATCCATTATGGCATGTATCAGGACATCAGCATCTGAATGGCCCTCCAGCCCTTTCCCATACTCCATTTCAACACCGCCCAGGATCAGTTTTCTTCCTTCTGCATATGCATGTACATCAAATCCTATTCCAACTCTCATAAGCCAAACACTTTCATTAAGGTTTCCCGTTCTTATTCATAAAAAGCTCTGCAAGAAAAAGATCTATAGGAGTGGTTATCTTTATATTTTCATGCCTTCCCCTGACCACATTTACCTTCCATCCCATCCTCTCTATAAGGCTTGAGTCGTCTGTGCCTATAAAGCCCTCTTTGGAAGCTTTTCTGTGCGCTTCTATTATTTCCCTGTAAAAAAAAGTCTGCGGGGTCTGGGCATGCCATACTGTATCCCGCGGAATAGTCGAATCAATAGTATGTCCGCTTATTCTTTTAATGGTCTCCTTGGCCGGAGCTGCCAGTATCACGCCTTTTACTCCCGAATCCTTTTTATTGTCATTTATTAATTTTTTTATTGTCGTTTCCACCTCATCGGATGTCACCAGGGGCCTTACTCCATCATGGATCAAAACAATATCTGTGGTGGATGGGATACTTGAGATCGCATTAAAGACAGATGCCTGCCTGTGGCTGCCCCCCACTACAAGTTTGCTGACTTTGGTAAAAGAGTATTTTTCAATAATATCTTCCCTGCAGGATTTTATATAATCCCTGGGAACCGATACATATATTGCATCTATTTTTGAGGATTTTTCAAATATTGAGAGTGTGTGTGCAAGAATCGGCTTGTCGTATATATTCAGAAATTGCTTACTGATATTGCTGTTTAATCTGGTACCTTTGCCTGCTGCTGTAATAATCGCTACATTCATAAGTTCTATTGGCTTTCAGAACCGCCGCATTCCTTAAATATTATATAAAACGGCTCTTCCCTTGCTATTATATGCCCCCTCTATTATACGGTTCATTATAAAGATAATATTCCGAGTACTTCTTCAGGCGGTCATAAATAGAGTGGGCCCTCACTTTTCCCATTCCTGCAACTTCTGATAATTCGTCCACACTGGCATCCAAAATACTTTTCATGTTTCCAAATTTTTCTATAAGATTTACGATTATTGAATACGGCAGTCTCCTGACATCAGACAGTATTCTGAATCCCCTGGGATGAAGGCTTGATTCCTTAAGATTTCCTTCCGGCTTATATCCAAGCACATGTGCTATCTTGTTCAGATCCAGGAGCTCGTCTCCAGACAGCCTGCTCAATTTATCCTTTATCTGTTCCGCTTCGGACTTATTGTCCGGATGCTTATAGTCGTTTACTATATTGATAAAATCACTGGACACATTTGCCATGAGCTCTTCGGCCTGCATGCTTAAGAGCCTTCCATCCACTCCAAGCTCATATATATACTTTTTTACTTCTTTTTCGGTCTTTTGTACAATACTGGACCTCTGAAGCACGCTGCACACATCAAAGAGCGTTACGAGATCCTCAAGCTCTCTCACAGTAAGGTTGAAGCTCAGATCGCCAAGTCCTTCCTTATATTTTTCCAGAGTCTGGAGAGCCTGGTTTGCTTTTGAAAGCATCGCTCTGGATTCTTCCAGCATATATTTGATATTGCCTTTATAAATAGTCACTACATCCCTTTTCTGGGAAATAGATATTACAAGCGTATCTGTCTGTTTGGCTACTCTCTCTGCTGTCCTGTGCCTCGTGCCTGTTTCGGAAGTTTTTATATCGGGTTTTGGAAAAAGATGAGTATTTGCATACAGTATCCTGCGCCCATTGGAACTCAAGATTATTGCGCCATCCATCTTAGCGAGCTCATAGAACTTGCTCGGAGAAAAACTGCATCCAATATAGAAGCCTCCGTTTACCAGCTTAAGCACTTCCTCTGAGTCTCCTATGACTATAAGTCCGCCTGTCTTGCCCTGCAGTATGTACTCTATCCCAAGCCTGAGTTCGGTTCCGGGGGCAATCTTTTTAAGGCAATCCAGAAGCAGTTCTTCGCGATTTTTATTATTTACAGCCATCTTAAAAGTAATCCTGATATTAATATATTAATTATAGCAATTATATTAAAAAACTGTCAGTAAAAACTATACTTTTAAGACGCTGCCGGAGCTACTAAGTTTCTTTATCTCAAATTGCATCTTTTTGTCTTTTGCACTTACAGTTACTTTCTGGCCCGACTTGACCTCTCCGGCTATTATTTTCTCTGAGATCGGGTCCTCAATAAGATTCTGTATAGCTCTTCGCATGGGCCTTGCTCCCATCAAAGGATCATAGCCTTTTTGAAGCAGCAGGTCTTTGGCGCCTTTTTTGAGCTCTATCATTATGCCCTGAAGCTCAAGGGCCTGTCCGACTCTTGACATCATAAGGTCCATAATATTAAGTACCTGTTTTTCTGAAAGTTTATGGAATACTATTACTTCATCTATCCGGTTTAGAAATTCAGGCCTGAATACCCTTTTTAAGGCACTCATTACTTTCTCCTTGATCTCATCATAGGAAAGGTTCTCTTTATCTATTTTTTTGAATCCCATCGGCGTATTCTTCTGTATCTCCCTGGCACCCAGATTAGAAGTCATTATTATTACAGTATTTTTAAAATCTACTCTCTTGCCCTGAGAATCAGTCAGATGGCCGTCCTCAAATATTTGGAGCAGGATATTGAATACATCCGGATGTGCCTTTTCTATCTCATCCAGAAGTATGACGCTATATGGTTTTCTCCTTACCATTTCAGTCAGCTGTCCGCCTTCGTCATAACCTACATATCCGGGAGGGGATCCTACAAGTTTTGAGACTGAATGCTTCTCCATATATTCCGACATATCTATCTGTATGAGAGTCTCTTCCCTGTCAAAAAGAAACTCCGCAATGGTCCTGGCAAGTTCCGTCTTGCCGACTCCGGAAGGCCCCAGAAACATAAAGGAACCAATGGGCCTTTTTGGGTCTTTGAGGCCGGAACGCGTTCTTCTGATAGCTTTTGATACAGTTTTAATAGCTTGATCCTGTCCTATGACCCTCTTATGAAGCTCATCCTCCATATTCATGAGCCTGGAAGATTCAGTAGAAGTGAGCTTGTATACCGGAACCCCGGTCCAATGGGACAGCACCTCGGCTATCTCATTTTCATCAACTATTTCTTTGTTTGTTTTAGTGGCACGGTTCTTTTGCTCTTCGATCTCCTTCTTTTCCCCGATCAGCTGTTTTTCTTTATCCCTCAGCTGTGCAGCTTTCTCAAAATCCTGATCTTTTATCGATTGCTGTTTTTGTTTTATTATACTTCTGATACTTGCTTCCAGATCCTTCAGATCCGGCGGTGTCATAAGGGTTCTCACTCTTACTCTTGAACTGGCTTCATCAATCAGGTCTATGGCTTTATCCGGAAGATATCTGTCGCTTATATACCTCTGCGAAAGCTTTGCCGCCGAAGTGACCGCCTCATCGGTAATAGTAAGATTATGAAAGGTCTCATATCTTGCTCTCAGGCCCTTTAATATCTCAATAGTCTCAAATACTGAAGGCTCGTCCACAAATATAGGTTGGAATCTCCTTTCAAGAGCTTTGTCTTTTTCGACATATTTTCGGTACTCGGTTACTGTAGTGGCGCCTATTGTCTGGATCTCACCTCTTGCAAGCATGGGTTTTAAGATACTTGCAGCATCAATGGCTCCTTCTGCGGCTCCTGCCCCGACCAGAGTATGGACCTCGTCAATGAATAAGATAATATTCCCATTATCCTTTATTTCAGCAAGAACCTTTTTTAATCTTTCTTCAAAATCTCCTCTATATCTGGATCCCGCCACCAGGGCACCGAGGTCAAGTGTAAATATCTTCTTATCTGAAAGATTGGAAGGGACCTTATTCAATATGATATATTGGGCAAGTCCTTCTACGATAGCTGTCTTTCCTACGCCCGATTCACCTATCAGTATCGGGTTGTTCTTCGTCCTCCTTGAAAGTATCTGTATGACCCTGTCTATCTCTTTCTTTCTTCCGATAACAGGATCCAGCTTACCTTCTGATGCAAGCAGGGTAAGTTCTTTTCCGAACTGATTCAACATCTTCAATGTCCTTTTCGGCATACCTGTCCGGGCAGCGGATTTAGGATCAGAATAAAGCGACTGGCTGTTAAGTATCTCTTTTACTTTGACCTTTACGCTATCCGAAGTCACTCCGAGGCTGTTCAGGACCCTTGCGGCCACGCCTTCTCCTTCTCTGAGCAATCCAAGGAGGATATGTTCTGTACCGATATAATTATGTCCCATTTGAAGAGCCTCTCTCAGTGAAAGCTCAAGAACTTTTTTTGCCCTGGGGGTAAAAGGTATGTGTTCATAGGATTCAGAGCTTCCTTTGGTCACCACATCTTTTATTGCGGCTCTTATATCCTTGATGGAAATGCCGAGCTCCTGAAATACTTTTGATGCAATACCTTCTTTTTCATCTATCAGTCCCAGCAGTATATGCTCAGTGCCGATATAATTCTGTTTCAAAAAACGGGCCTCATCCTGAGCTTTTACTACTACTTTGCGCGCTCTTTCTGTAAATCTTTCAAACATATTGTTCTAATCCCCCAATATTTTATCTCTAATCAGATCAGCTCTTTTTTGGTCTATATTATCCTCAGTAGCTTTCTTTCCCATCTCAAAACCCGACACTATATGAGGATCGCTTACCATGCTGATAAGTTTAAAAAAATTAAAATCCCTGATCTTTTCAATTATCCCCAGATCCAGCCCCAGCCTTAATATAGACAAAAGCTCAAGAGCTTCCTCAAAAGATAATATTTTTGCATATTTGAGCAATCCAAAGGCCCTGCAAACATTATCCTTTGCTCCCAGGAGATCCTTCTCAACCAATTTTCTCCGGGAGCTTTCTTCCTCATCAATTATATTTAAGCAAATTGCGTGCATTTCTTCAACTATCTCTTCTTCGCTCTTTCCAAGAGTCTTTGAGCTCGATATTCTAAAAAGATTACCAATGACTTCAGAATCCTTTCCGGAAAATCCTCCTATTGCACATCCGATCCTTGTCAGATTTTTCATAAAATCCGCTATTTCCGGACTGATGGCAAGAGCCGGAAGATGTACCATCAGCGAGATCTCCAGAGCGGTTCCCAGACTTGCCGGGCTGGAAGTAAGATAACCCCACTGCTTATCAAAAGAAAAAGACAGCCTGGATTCAAATAATTTTTCGATCTCTACGGCCCTTCTATAAGACTTGTCTATGCTATTTCCGGGCCCGGATATCTGTATCCTGATATGATCATCCCAGCACAATGGGATCGCAACCATATCTTCCATAGTAGCATGCCCGGGCATGACTAAAATGCCCCTTCCCGGCAATTTTGAAATAAAATCGTCATCGACCTGATAATCATTAATCAGCACAAACCTCTGGATATCGCTAATCTTTGACATTCTCAGAAAGCAAAGATCGGAAAGCTGGTCTATTTTAGATACACAGTCCCTTACAATATCAATCATCCGGTTTTTTTCTTTTATGCTGGACGAGGAAGGAAATTTATAATCTGTTAGATTGCGGGAGATGCTTACTCTGGAGCTTAGCATGATAGAACTATTTTCCAGATCACTTCTTAAATAACCCTTTTCCCCGGGGACAAAACTTCTTATATCATTCATAAGTATTTCTCTCCAATTGCTTTATCTTATCTCTGAGCCTTGCAGCTTCTTCAAAATTCTCTACAAAGATCTCCCTCTTCAGCCTATTCCTGAGATCACTTATGCTCTTTTCAAGTTTGACATGCCTGGAGGTATTCTCAGGTATCTTCCCCCTGTATTCTATATCCTCATGTATGGCCCTTATTATTGGCAGTAAAATATTTTTGAACTCAATATAGCAATGCGGGCACCCCATTTTGCCAAGCTTCTTTATTTTCTTAAGATCTGTGCCACAGGATGAACAGCTCCTGTTTTTCTTTATATTAAGATTTTCCAGAGTCTTATTGATCTTATAATCATATGGCCGTTCCGAATCAGATTGAAAAATCCTGTATAAAATCTTATTGAGGTCCTTATAAAAATCATCTTCTGAAAAAAACGTAAAATCTTTTGCGCATTCCGAACAGATATTTACTTTTTCCACATTATCGTTCTGGACCCTTATAAGGTGTACTGTTGCTATATTCTTTTTACAAAAGTCACATGTCATTATTTATCACCAATATATTAACTATTTTTATTATTGTTCCGGCCTTAAAAGGGGGAACAATATTACATCTCTTATAGAATCGCTATTTGTAAGAAGCATCACAAGGCGGTCAATACCTATGCCCTCTCCCCCGGCAGGAGGCATTCCGTATTCAAGAGCCTTCAAAAAATCTACATCTATCTTGCCTGTCACTCTTTCTTCTTCATCCCTGCTGCTTGCCTGTTTCCTGAACCTTTGCAGCTGCTCACCGGGGTCTATGAGCTCAGAAAAAGCATTGGCTATTTCCTCTCCGCCTATAAACAGCTCAAATCTCTCGGTAAGCTCGGGTTTATCCGGATGCTGCTTTGCAAGCGGTGATATCTCCACCGGATAATCCTTTATAAAAGTAGGCTGTATGAGCTTTGGCTCCACCAGCGCCTCGAATACCGCATTGATCATCTTGCCTTTCCCGGATTCCTTTTCGACTTTTATATCGAGCTTCCGGCATATAGCTTCGAGTTCTTTACTGTCAGTACTAAAATCTATGTCTATTTTTCCAAAATGGCTTATTGATTCAAGCATCGTGTACCTCTGCCATTTTCCATTAAGATCTATATCCAGGCCCCTGTATTTTAAATTCAATTTGCCTGCAGCTTCCATTGAAATATATTTTATCAGCTCTTCCGTAAGGTCCATAAGACTATTATAATCGCAGAAAGCCTGATAGAATTCGACCATAGTGAATTCTGGATTATGCTTATAGGAGATACCTTCATTCCTGAAATTTCTATTGATCTCATATACTTTCTCAAAACCTCCGATCACGAGTCTTTTCAAATATAATTCCGGAGCTATCCTTAGATAAAGATCTATGTCCAGGGCATTATGATGAGTTATGAAGGGACGGGCCGCCGCACCTCCCGGTATTGACTGAAGCATAGGAGTCTCGACTTCCAGAAAGCCTCTGTCATCCAAAAATTTTCTCAGGGCATTTATAGCTTTTATCCTTGTGATAAAGACTTCTCTTACATCCGGATTAACCATAAAATCCAGGTATCTCTGTCTATACCGGAGTTCCTTATCTTTAAGGCCATGCCACTTCTCCGGAAGTATTCTCACAGACTTGCTCAGTAGCTGAAAGCTTTTAACTCCGATAGAGAGTTCTCCGGCTCTTGTAACAAAAACACTGCCTTCGACTCCTACCCAGTCTCCAGCATCAAGATCATCTGTGAATTCATTGTATTTCTCTTCTCCGATGCTGTTCTGGCTCAAAAAAAGCTGGATCTTTCCGGTAGAATCCTGGATATCGCAAAAAGTTGCTTTGCCGTGTCTTCTAAATACCATCAGCCTGCCTGCGATTTTGAATATCTCTTCAGTCTTTTCACCTGAGGTAAGTTTGGAATACCTTTTCCTTATCTCTGAAATATCAATATTTTTATCAAACCCCGCCCTGTATAATACCTTGCCGCTTTTCTTTAAGGCTTTTACCTTCTCAAGCTTCACCTTCAGGGCATCTGCAAGAGGTTCTTCCATTTCAAGCAGATATTCATATTTTTCTTCAACCGGCATATTCCGGCTATTATTCTTAATATTATCATCTTTCATATTTTGGATTATCCTTAATTATTTTATTGATAAAAACCGGTCATGCTTCTTGATAAAACGAGAAAGTGACTGGCGATCTATTATTATATTCCTATATCCCGGGAAATGAAAATGCTGCCAGGCGCAGGGTCCTATCTTATTTTAAGCACTTTAAGCCTGATAATGCTCAGGGGGGTCTTGACCTGTATTTCTTCTCCTATCTTTTTACCAAGAAGAGCTCTTCCCATTGGAGACTCGTCTGATATCTTATTATTATCAGGATCAGATTCAACAGAACTCACAATCAGATACTTTTTCTTTTTATTTGAATCGAGGTCATTTACCTCTATGCTGGAACCGAGATCAACAATATCTTTATGTCCATTCCCATCAATAATAACATGCTTACTTAGAATATCAGTTATTTGTTCTATCCTGCCCTCTATGAATGCTTGTTCATTCTTTGCATATTCGTATTCAGTATTCTCTGAAAGATTCCCGGTATTGTCTTTGGCATCTTTTAGCCTTCCCGCTATCTCTCTTCTTTTATTACTGACAAGCTCTTCTTTCTCCTCTATCAGCCTATTATATCCCTCTTTAGTCAAACGGTATTCTTTCATGGATACCCCTACCCCGATAAATCAAATATTACTTTATTACTGTTATAAATATGCTGGCATTGTAAAATAGTTTATGATATTTAATTGAGGTATTATATTGTATGAATTTACAGATGTCAAAACAAATAACCTTATTTATTGTCGTCCTGCAATATTGTCACTTATTGGTTGTTCGGGGGAAATGTCACCTATGAATAAAAGAGAGACGATATCCCGCATGGCAGATAGAGATACGGCAATAGAAAATCATCGGGAGATTCGCCGTTTTTAGCCAAATCTGCCCGTTATATAGTCTTCAGTACGCTTATCTTTCGGATTGGTAAATAATTTATTGGTATCATCGTATTCTATAAGTGTCGAGGGATTTCCAAAGCTTTCCATTAAAAGAAATGCTGTCTTCTGGGAAACTCTGGCTGCCTGCTGCATATTATGTGTGACTATGACTATCGTATAGTTTTGTCTGAGCTCATCTATTAGATCCTCTATCTTCTGTGTGGAGATTGGGTCAAGCGCAGAAGCAGGCTCGTCCATCAGTATTATATCGGATTCAACTGCGAGCACCCTGGCAATGCACAGTCTTTGCTGCTGGCCGCCGGAGAGGTCAAGTGCGCTGGTATTTAGTTTTTGTTTTACTTCATCCCAGAGAGCAGCCTTTTTGAGGCTTATCTCGACAATACCGTCCAGATCCGATTTTGAGTGTTTGCTATGGAGCTTTGGTCCATATGCTACATTTTCATATATCGTTCTGGGAAATGGATTGGGCCTCTGAAAGACCATGCCTATTTTTTTGCGGAGCTCAACCACGTCAATACCGTCTTTGTAGATATCCACACCATCTATGACTATATCCCCTTCGACCTTTGTCCCGGGAAGAAGATCGTTCATCCGGTTAAAGGTCCTGAGCAGAGTAGATTTACCGCATCCCGAAGGACCAATCAATGCAGTAATCGAATTACTGGGAATCTCCATAGCGATATCTGCCAGCACCTTATTGGTGCCATAGTAAAAACCATAGCCGGTGATTTCTATTTTTGTATTATTTGCTCCCAAAATACCTCTTCCCGATCTTTTTATATTTCTGTTCTGTCATGCAGCCTTTGCTTTTAATATTTTCTAAAGGAAATAATATCAAATATCCCAAAAAAGATAACCGTTGCAGGATAAATTTAATATTTTTTTAATATTCCAGATTTTTACAGTTTCAGATTTATCTTTTCTTTTCCACAT
>CBEVGD010000070.1:0-9867 GCA_965549355.1 uncultured bacterium
CACTCCGATAGTAGAAGAGTTGGAAAATGGATTTGTAAAAAAGAGAAATACTTATACTTCCTGGTATATAAAAAGACCCTTTGAAAATACCAGCCAGTTAAAGAATTTTTTAAAAAAAGAAATAGAAAGAATTGAAAAATCAAATCCCTGGGAAATGTGGAGCTTTTGGGGAAGAACTCTTATAAATGACAGTTATAAAGAAGATTTTCTTAAAACACAAGAACATATAGGCGATACGGTACTGTTTCATACACCTAGTGCTATAGGCCTTGATATAGCCTATCACAGGGCAAGTCTTGAGTTATTTACTTATGCCTATATGGACTATCCTGAGCTTGTATCAGACTATATGGATACCTTAAATCGTCATGAGATAGAAAGAGTCAAATATATATCAAGATATGATTTATATTCCATGTCTCCCGTAGCTTTAGTATTCTGTGATCTTGCCTATAAAAACGGGCTCATGTTTTCTCCGGAATTCCTACGTAAAGAGCTAATTCCCAGAGCTAAAAAGCTTGTAGCTACCTGGCACGAATATGGGGTAAAGTGCATTTTCCACTCTGACGGGGATTATAGGCCCATCCTGGATGACCTTATAGGGGCAGGTTATGATGGCATACATTCAATGGAGCCCCTTGCAGGCTGGGATATGGGAGAGATAAAGAAAAAATACCCTAAGCTTGTCCTTGTTGGAAATATAGACATATCACAGCTTCTTCCCAATGGTAGCAGGCAGGAAGTAATAGAGGCAGTTAAAAAAGCAATAGATGATGCAGGAGAAGGTGGAGGGTATATAATGGCCTCTTGCAGTGAGATTCACGATGAGTGTAAATTAGAAAATATAATTGCAATGCTTGAGACAACCTGGGAATACGGTAGGTATGACAGATGAACCCAAGAGATAGAATAAAAGCTACACTTTCCCACAAAGAACCGAGTAGTATTCCCATAGATATAGGAGGTCTGGTCACTGGCATCCATCTATCAAATGTATATAAACTAAGGCAGCACTATGGCCTGGACAGTCCAGACACCCCGGTAAAGCTATCAAATATCTTTACTATGACAGGGATGATACTGGCAACAAATTAGATGGGAGCTAGTTTTTGCAGATGTTGTGCTGGTTGGATAACTTATATTAGTATAAACAGATTAGAGAATATTTAATAAATTCAATAGGAGAGAGTAAAAAAAGTTTAAAAAAAGGAAATGATAATGAATTTAAAAAGTAATAAGGAAAAAGGAAATCTATTCAGTCCGGACTGGAAGGCAAAATGGATATGGAAGAAGGGAGATCCCAAACAGAAAAATATTTATTTATACTTTCGGAAGGAATTTATAGTTGGAGATAAATTTGAAGAAGCAATAATGCATATAACTGCAGATACAGAATATATGGTATGGGTAAACGGTAAAGAGGTGGGAAGAGGCCCTGTTTTTGGTGATCCCAGATGGCAACCCTATGATACATATGCGGTAGAACGTGTTCTAAAAAAAGGTAAGAATGTAATTTCAGTACTGTGCTACTATTATGGAGAAGGCACAGAAGATGATTCCTGGAGAAAACATAGAAGTAAAAAAGAAAGCGGAAGTTCTAAACGTGCCATCCATGACAGCAGGCCAGGCTTATTATGCCAACTTAAGATGTCGGAGGGTAGAAAAAAAGAATATATAGTAAGTGATGATAGTTGGAAGAGTATAATTGCAGAATCATGGGTGAGTGATACACCAAAGATAGACGACCTTACCTTTGTAGAAATTTATGATGCAAATAAAGAAGTGGGCAACTGGAAAGAAACCGGTTACGACGATTCCAGGTGGGATGATGCAGTACTATTAGCAGGTTTTGTTCCCATACAGGGACCCATCTCTACGGGTGATATAGAACTCAAGGAAAGCAAATTTGATTGTACACAAACAAAAATATTCCCGTGGTGCATACTTGAACCCAGGAGTATCCCTCATATAAGAAAGATAGAAGTATCTCTAAAAAAAATAATTAAGTATGGGGAAGTAGTCGAATTTAATTCTTATGATAATGAAAATATAGCTTTGAGGATGGCTCTTGAAGATATACGAAATCCTGAATATACAGAAATCATAAGCCCCGGAGGCTTTATCAGGAGAGGGCTAGTTGAAGTCAAACCTTTTGATAGCAATATTTCATATGATGATTTTAATGGAGTAAGATCAGCAACAATTATACTGGATATAGAAAGATTGATTAACGGCAGGATCTATTTGGATGTGGAAGGACCGGCAGGAGGGATTATAGATATCGGTTATTGTCAGAGATTGGAGAATGGGAGACCCGAGATATACTCTTCAAGAATATCATCGGCAGACAGATACATAATGAAGGAAGGTAGACAGCAATGGACAAGTTTCGGCTGGAGGCATTTCAGATACATACAGATTACTTTCAGAAATCTATCTTATCCTTTAAAGATAAAAGAAATAAAAGCTGTGGCGGATGAATATCCAATAGAAGAAGCCGGAAAGTTTGAATGCAGTGATGAGCTTTTAAACTGGATATGGAAAGCCGGAGTAAATGCTACAAAACTATGTACCTATGATCGTTTTATGGACGCTCCCAATAGAGAGAAAAGACAATATACAGGTGATGTTACAGATTTAGTGTTGAGTACGATGGTAGCTTTTGGTGAAACAGCAATGATCCATAGATATTTTCGTACGATGCTGAGGGGCCAGACCGTATATGGTTTCATCACAGCTTGTAATCCAACAGAGTATGAAAGAATGTCATTATTATCACTTTTTGGAGGCATGCTCATGGATGCCATCTGGAAATATTATGAATACTATGGTGATAAAAAAGTATTAGAAGAAGCTTATATTCCATTTAAGCGCCACCTTGAGTTTCTGGGTAACTTTCGCGACGCTGACGGTCTTATTGGAGAACAACCAATGATGGTCTGGCAGGATTGGGCAGATGTAGATTATATAGGTAAAGGCAAGTTACTAACGAAAAATGCAATATATGTTCGGGAACAGCAGATATTAGCGTGGATAAGTAAAGAGATTGGAGAAGATAAGAGTTGCAATGATTATCTAATGAAAGCTGCTAAGACAAAAGAGTCATTAAACAAAAAATTCTGGGATGAAAAAAGAGGAATATTTGTAGACTATGTTTCTCTATATGATGAACAATGTGAACATGTCAGTGAACAGGGTAATTATATGATGATGTCTTTTAATCTGGTTGACGATATTAAGGCAGAAAGAATGGTGCAGTATCTAAAGGATCCCGGATTGGATATAGGACAGATGTCTCCACTATGGTTTATATTCCTGGCGGAAGGGCTATTCAGATACAACTATTCAAAATATGTAATGGATGTGATGAGAAAAAGATTCGGCCGGATTAAAAAAGAGGGTTTCAACACACTTTCAGAATTATGGAGTATTTACGGGAGCAGGACCGCGCATAAGTGGAAACCCTTTGTATCAAGGGCAGTAGCACATGGAGGATCAACAGGGGTAATTTATACATTATCAAGGTATGTGGTAGGGATTACTCCTCTGGGAGCTGGATTTGATAAAGTGAAGATAGAACCTCATGTCGGGAATCTTGAATGGGCCAAAGGAACATTACCAACAAAAAAGGGAGTTATTAAAGTATCCTGGATCAGTGAGAAGCGTTTGTTTAAGCTTGTATGTGAACTTCCGGATGATATGGATGGAGAAATCGTACTGCCCTATAAAAACGAAGAAATAAAAAAAGTGATTGTCAATGATAAGACGATAGCTATCAATAGGGAGGATTATTTTATACCGGTTAAGGGTAAATCGAATATAGAAGTATGCTTAAATAATAAATGATTATGAAAAAAATATTACAGCATGGTTTTAGTTGTTAATTGATAAGTAATTTGATTTTTTAAAATTAGAAATATGAGCCATGGGTAATTTTATTTATGTTCAACTATTAATATTTGAGAGAATGTATGAACTCAAAAGAACGTTTTAAAGCAGCTTGTGAATTTAGCAAGCCGGATAGAGTACCTATAGATTATCTTTCTCATTACAAAACAGATAATCGTTTAAGGGAATACTTTGGTATAAACTCCGAAGATGAATTGTTAGAAATCCTTAATTGTGATTTTTATTATTTACCATGCCGCGACATCTCTCAGAATGAAGGATTCTTATCCTGTTACAAAGGACCAAAATTGGATATGACACAAAAGGAAAGAACATGCCCGTTCGGCGTAAGGTATCTCCGCGGAGCTTATGAAAATAAGTTTAATGTTGATGAGGCAATTAGTGGACCATTCCAGAACGATGTAACTCAAAAGGATATTTTAAACTATAGATGGCCCAGAGTGTCCGATTTCGATTTTTCCCCTCTGCATTCGGAATGTGAATCTCATTCCGATAGGGTAATCGCAGGAGGTCTCTGGACCGGAATTATGGGCGATAGCTACCGCATGTGCGGTTTTGAGAACTTTTTATTAAATACAGCATTAAATCCTGAATTGGTTGACACTCTTGTTGATAAAATGACGGAAGTTTACCTCGAATTAAATAATGCATATTTTTCAGAATTAAAAGGGAAAATCGATATATGGTTTTTCGGCAATGATTTTGGCAGTCAGGATGGATTGCTTCTTAGCGCTGAAATGTGGCATCGGTTCTTCTTCAGGAATATAAAGGAACTTGCTGATCTGGCCCATAGTCATGGCGCAAAGGTTATGATGCATTCTTGTGGAGGCATCTCTGAAATTATACCCTATCTTATTGATGCCGGTATCGATATATTGGATCCGGTACAGGTAACTGCGAGAGGGATGGAGCCAGAGATATTGGCAGAAAAATTTAAAGGTAAAATAGTATTTCATGGAGGAATTGATACTCAGAATTTGCTTCCAAATGGAACAATAGAAGAAATTAAAAGTAGTTCAGCTAAAACTATAAATTTACTTGGAGACAATGGCGGATATATTTTTGCACCAAGTCAAATTCTTGGACCTGACATACCTGTTGAGAATATTATTGCCATGTATAGTGCAGCATGCGGCTTTGATATTTCTACTAAAATTGGGTTTAAAAACTAAAATCAACCGGGAAAATGTAATTATTAATAAGTTTATTGGGGAAGATCAAAATTCTAAATACAAAGAGGAGATTCATAAATGGATAAGGAGATAAAAAAGGCTACGGGCAATTTGGTTAAAAAAGCCCTGCTCGAAAGAAAGGTTACTATCGGTACATGGATGCAGATAGGACATCCCGCTATTGCAGAGGTTTTTGCTAATGCAGGAGCTGACTGGATTGCAGTTGATTGCG
Organism: uncultured bacterium; assembly: GCA_965549355.1. Lineage (GTDB taxonomy): Bacteria > Actinomycetota > Humimicrobiia > Humimicrobiales > Humimicrobiaceae > M55B120. Next base: position 5,314 of record CBEVGD010000070.1, read on the forward strand.
AGCATTCAGATATTGGTATCGAGGTTTTTACAAATATAGCCCGGGGGATGTATGGCAGGGGTTCTGTGCCCATAGTGAGAGTAAGGGAAAATAACACTCTGGCTGTAAGGCAAGTCCTTGATGCAGGGGCTCAGGGCGTAATAGTTCCTCTGGTCAATTCTGCAGAGGAAGCAAAAAAGGCGGTTGCTGCCGCTAAATACCCGCCGGAAGGAATCCGCGGCTTTGCTTTCTGCCGTGCCAATAACTGGGGAGCGGATTTTGACAGATATACAAAAACAGCAAATGAAGACGTGGCTGTTGTAGTAATGATTGAGTCAAGAAAGGCTGTTGAGAATATTGATGAGATTCTGGCGGTGGAAGGTGTTGATGGAGTATTCATTGGGCCTTACGATATGAGCGGCTCCTACGGGATAACCGGGCAAACATCACACCCCATGATAAAGGATGCCTGCAGGGTTGTAGTAGAGGCATGTAAAAGGCATAATAAGTCTGCTGGACTCCACATTGTTGTACCAACAGATAAATCAATAGAGGGCGCTATTGAAGATGGGTTTACTTTTATTGCACTGGGGACTGACGCGGTATTTCTTGAAGAATCGGCTCAAAATGTAATACAGCTTGCCAAAAGTACTGTTAAGTAAATTACTACAAATAAAATATAGGAGTGTATTTTTCATGACTGTTTTAAACATAAAGCCTAAAGAAGCGTGTAAATATGATTGTATATCCCTCGGAGAAATTATGCTGAGGTTTGACCCTGGCGAGGGAAGGATTAGAAATGCCAGAGAATTCCGTGTATGGGAAGGCGGCGGCGAGTATAATGTATCCCGCGGTTTAAGAAAGTGTTTCAGTATGAATACGGCCATAGTCACTGCTCTGGCGGATAACGATATTGGAAAGCTGATTGAAGATTTCATCATGCAGGGAGGCGTGGACGTTTCACTTATAAAGTGGATTCCTTATGATGGAATAGGCAGGACTGTACGCAATGGTCTTAATTTTACCGAGAGGGGTTTTGGTATACGGGGAGCACTGGGTGTATCCGATAGGGCAAATACTGCAGCATCGCAGCTCAAAAAGGGTGATATTGACTGGGAGTATGTATTTAAAGATATAGGAGTAAGGTGGTTCCACACGGGCGGGATATTTGCCGCATTGTCGGAAACCACCCCGGAGGTTGTACTGGAAGCTGTAAAGACTGCAAAAAAATACGGCACTATTGTATCTTATGACTTAAACTATAGACCATCCCTTTGGAATTCCATCGGGGGAAAGGCCAGGGCGCAGGAGGTTAACAGGGAACTTGCAAAGTACATTGATGTGATGATAGGCAATGAAGAAGATTTTACTGCATGCCTGGGATTTGAAGTTGAAGGAAATGATGAAAACCTCAAGGAACTTAATATTGAAGGATATAAAAAGATGATGTCTGAAGTTGTAAAACAATACCCCGCCCTTGAGGTAATTGCAACAACCTTAAGAGTGGTAAGGACTGCCACAGTCAATGAGTGGAGTGCTATATGCTGGATGTCTGGAAAGGTATTCAGGGCAAAGGAATATAAGGCTCTGGAAATTTTAGACAGGATAGGAGGGGGAGACAGTTTTGCATCAGGTCTTATCTATGGACTCATGACAACCGGTGACCCTGAAAGGGCTGTAAACTACGGCGCTGCTCATGGAGCGCTGGCTATGACCACGCCCGGAGATACTTCCATGGCAAGTCTTAAAGAAGTTGAAAGCATCATGAAGGGCATAAACGCAAGAGTAATAAGATAGAAATAGAGGTAATATAATATGAATATTCTAACTACAACATCAAGCTTTTGTATAAACGAATTTCCTAAAGAGATCAATGTGATTCACAATCCTTTTAAGCGCAGGCTTACGGAAGATGAGGTGCTGGATTTGATTGAAAAGTACCAGCCAATAGGTATGATTGCAGGAATAGAACCACTTACCAGGAAGGTCCTTGAAAAAGCCAGGAACCTTAAAATCATCTCAAGATGTGGAATCGGAGTAGACTCGCTGGACATGGAAGCTGCAAAAGAGCTTGACATTAAGGTTACGATTACTCCCGATGCTCCCATGGTATCAGTTGCAGAACTGACACTTGGCCTGATACTTGGACTGTTAAGGAGAATAAATACTCTTGACGCAGGGATGCGCAGGGGCGGTTGGAAAGGTCCAAAGGGCAATCTTCTTTCAGATAAAATTGTTGGGATTATAGGCTGTGGAAGGATCGGCACTTATGTAGCAAGACTTGCGGTAGCTTTTGGCTGTAAAATTATGGGTTACGATCCGTTCGTCAAAGACCATGACATATGCAGTATAGGTGATCTTGGGAAGCTTCTCAAGGAATCTGATATTGTAACGCTGCATGTTCCTTATTCCAGGGACAATCATCATTTAATAGCCGGCAAAGAGCTAAATACAATGAAAAGCAATGCCATACTGATAAATGCGGCAAGAGGCGGTCTTGTTGACGAAGTGGCTCTATGCGATGCTTTAAGGGATGGGGTTATTGCCGGTGCTGCTATGGATTGTTTTGAGATGGAACCTTACAGCGGTCCGCTTACCGGATTGGAGAACACGCTGCTGACGCCGCATATGGGATCAAGCGCCTCTGAGGCAAGAGTTATGATGGAAAAGCAGGCCCTTGATAATCTGGTGGATGAGCTTAAAAGATTAAATATTTTATAAATATTATAGTAAACAGAAAGATATATTATGAGCAAAGCTGATATAGGTTTAATAGGACTGGCGGTAATGGGTGAGAACCTTGTTATAAATATGGAGAGTAAGGGGTTTACTGTAGCAGTATATAACCGCTCTCTTAAGAAAGTAGCCAATTTTATTAAAGGACGTGCTAAAGACAAAAACATCATAGGCACATTTTCCATACAGGAACTAATCGGTGCCTTAAAGAAACCGTGCAGGGTTATGATTATGGTTAAAGCCGGCAAACCCGTAGACGAGCTTATCACTCAGCTCATTCCTTATCTTAATAGAGGGGATATTATTATTGATGGGGGCAATTCGCACTTTACCGATACAGCGCGCCGCACTAAGTATGTAGAAGAAAAAGGACTCTATTATATCGGTACAGGTGTATCCGGAGGCGAAGAAGGCGCGCTAAAAGGGCCGAGCATAATGCCCGGAGGGTCTCCTGAAGCGTGGCCGCATGTCAAAACGATTTTTCAATCTATTGCGGCCAGGGTTGAAGATGACTCCCCCTGTTGCGACTGGATAGGTGAAGGCGGTGCCGGCCATTTTGTGAAGATGGTTCATAACGGTATAGAATATGGGGATATGCAGTTAATCTGTGAAGCTTATCATTTAATGAAAGACCTGATTAAAATGTCCGCTGACGAATTATATGAGGTTTTTAAACAATGGAACAAAGGCGAACTTAATAGCTATCTCATAGAAATTACCCGGGATATATTTGGAGCGAAGGATGAAGACGGCTCCCCGATTGTGGATAAAATTCTTGATACGGCTGGCCAGAAAGGTACTGGAAAATGGGCTGTCTTTGCATCATTAGATGAAAGTGTTCCTCTGACGCTTATAGGTGAAGCTGTTTATGCGCGCTGTCTGTCAGCCATGAAGGATGAACGAACGGCGGCATCAAAAGTATTGCCGGGTCCGGTTTTAAAATTTAAAGGAGATAAAGCTGCTTTTATTGATGATATAAAAAATGCCCTGCATGCTTCAAAGATAGTATCTTATGCACAGGGGTATGCATTGATGCAGGCTGCTGCCACAACAAACAATTGGAACCTGGACTATGGGAAAATTGCTCTCATGTGGAGAGGCGGTTGTATCATAAGGTCTATATTTCTCGGAAAGATAAAAGAAGCTTTTGATAAAAATCCCCGGTTAAATAATCTCCTTCTGGATCCTTTTTTCAAAGATAAGATAGAATCAGCGCAGGAAAGCTGGAGAAGAGTTGCTGCTGCAGCATTGACAAATGGTATTCCCGTACCTGCTCTTACAGCTGCCCTCTGCTATTATGACGGGTACAGGAGTGAAAGACTGCCGGCTAATCTTCTTCAGGCTCAACGCGATTATTTCGGCGCCCATACCTATGAACGGGTTGACAGGCGTCGGGGCGAGTTTTCCCATACAGACTGGACAGGACATGGCGGTAAAACTGTAGCATCTACATATAATGTGTAAAGGAAAATGATGAAATGCGACTGATAAAATAAAGAATTTGAAATAATGATGACACCGGGTGAGAGTACAACTACTGGCTGCTATAAAACTGACCTGGATGGTGTATTTTTCTACTTTATTCTTCCACTCTGCATATTTCCTGCTTCGGTATCATGATCTTTATGCTTTTTGAATCCAATAAGCCTGATTACATTGACTATTGGCTGTTTATAGTCTGGTGATCTATAAGCAAATTCTTATAAATTTAAGCAATATCTATCTTCAATTCTTTACCCAGAGCAGATGTTACATTGACTAGAGTAGAAAGTTTAATATCTTCTGCATGATTTTCGATCCGTGAAATTGCACTTTTTTTAGTTGACAGCCGATTTGCCA
>CBEVGD010000071.1:0-9862 GCA_965549355.1 uncultured bacterium
TTCCATGCAGAATCGCTCCTAAATGCAAATAACCAAACGACACAAAAACAATTTTTACCACTACATACAGAATTCCCAGACCTATATAACTAAAATAAAATTTATTATTATTCATAGCATTGCTCCTTTTCTCTTTATATCTTTCTAAATTTATTTCCACCTCATCGTAAAAATCAATAGAATTGCCCAGGTTTATATTTATGCCTTTTTCCCAATAGCAGAAATCTGGTTTTTACTTTCAAATACCTCAATTTGTATTGGGAAATAACCAGCATCTTTTAAGAATTCTCTAAACTCTTCAGGCACTTCCACCACATGACTACTGCCGAGGATGACTCTTTATACATCCCATCTTTTAGCCTATTAGCAATGCACCTCTCAATTATTTTTTTAATATTACTATCAACTTCTATAAATTTGCCTATAAAACTTGCTACATATCCTGTCATCTGTTCTAAATCTCTTTCGATGCTGTATCTTATTATTCTCACATTAATCAATCTTTCACATGAGCGGAGGATAAGATAGGCAAAATAATCAGCATCCGGTTCAAACTGGCCCGTATAATCTTTACCTGTTACTTTTATCCATATTTCTTTTACTAAATTATCTCTTCCTGCTGGCTGTATTACTGCACAATATTTGTTCGATGCATTTTCCATTCTCTCCAAATGTTTTTCTATATCTTTTATCTGCCATAGAAATTGAGAGCATATAACCAGATCAAAGCTATCTTTGATGTTTTTATCATCAACTTTTTCCCAATCTTTATTTATCACCTCAACATTTTTTATCTGTTTTTCTTCTATATCCTTAATTAGATAGCTTGCAGCTCTTTTTGAAGATTCTATAGCCAACATCTTTTTGACTTTCCGGGCCAATGGAATAGTCAATGTACCGGGACCGGGTCCGATTTCTAAAACTTTAAAATTTTCACTCAGAACATTATTTAAACTATTTACAATATTCCTGCCATATTCATAATTATTAGATTTAGCATTTTTAAGATAATCTTCAAAAAGTTTTTCTTTGAACAGTGGGGCATCTTCTATTTTTAGGGGCCTCATCCTCTCTGCCCGCATCCTGTTCCAGGTTTTTTTCCAATCAATATTGTGTTTAAGGTTTTTGTTTACCATAATTTTTATAACACGTGCTCACAACAATATGTTTAACTTTCCTCCTCACCAGTTATTACAGACTTAATATTACACATGTCTAATAACTATTATTTCCTATCTGTTCTTGCGGCCTTTATACCTTTGTCGGTTAGAACCCATGTACGGATTCCTGAACCAGCGGCTTTAACATTAGATACTGAGCAGGTTTTACAAGAGATTGCACATCCTTTGCCTGAACATTTATTATTTGTTTGTGAAATATAGCCACCATGCTTTAGATAATCCAGTATTCCTTCCAACAGACCTTCACTTATATTCAATCTGTGCGCTATAGAAGGATACATACTGACTTCGCCTTCTGCAATTATCTGCAAGAGTTTCCCTAACATCAATCTGTCCTTCCTTCTATGACAAAATATAATTTTCCTAATACAAAAATCGCCTATCTAAATTATAATATGAATCTGGCAACCTGATAAACTAATATGCCCATGCCGAAGGCAACAATTAAAAAGTAGGCTAGAGAAAATAGCGGCCATTTCCATGATCTGGATTCTTCAACCATTGCACCCAATGTACCTACACAGGGCATAAATAACATCTGAGTAACCATAAAACTAAGCGCTGCTGCAGGAACCATCATCGTGCCAAGAGTAGATACCAGCCCCTCCTCTGTAGCACCAAGGAGCATGCCCATGGTAACAATTATTCCTTCTCTCGATATAAAAGAGACAAGCAGGGCAACGATCATTTCCCATTTCAGGCCCATTAAGTTTCCAAGAGGAGCTATAGCTCGTCCAAATCTTGCAATAAAACTTGTCTGGATATCACCATTAGGAAAATATGCCAGTGCCCAGACTACTGTTACAGTAATCAGCACCACGGGCCCTACTTTTACAATAAACTGTTTTATTCGCTGCCACACCAAAGTCCCAACTGTCCTTAAATTTGGCCTGTGATACAATGGCAGTTCCATTATCATCCTCATCTGTTCACGGTCAGGCAATACCCTATTTAGCATTTTACCTGAAAGTCCAAGCACTACAAGGTTTAGCAATATCAAAGCTATAACAACTAAAGGTGCTGCTGCTCCAAAGAAAATTGAAGCAAGAAATGCAGTTATCATTATCTGTGCCGGACAGGGTATAAATGGTGCAAGCAGCACTGTCATTAAACGCGATCTTTCCGTTTCAACTACCCTTGTTCCTATAACAGCTGGTATATTACAGGCAAAACCTGTAAACATCGGTAAAAATGATTTTCCATGGAGACCGATCCTGCGCATAAAGTTATCCATCATATAAGCTACTCTGGACATATACCCTATGTCTTCCAGGACAGCATACATCGCAAAGTAGCCAATTAAAAATACAAGAATTGCAAGTAATACCCCGATAGCAAAGATGATCCCATCTACTACAAGGCCTGATATCCAGGCAGGAGTGTTTACAAGCAATGACGCTACAGCTGCCTGTGCAGAGTGAGTCGTATTCATGAGACCCATTGCTATTGGCATTCCTATGGCCATCCCAACAACGATCATACCGATCAGTACGCCCAGCATAACTAATATACCGCGTACCGGGTGCGTTGCATGCCTGTCTATTCTTGCAGTGCGGTTAATCTGGCTCTTTTCAGAACGTTTAACAGCAGATTTGACTATGTTTCCAATCCATTTATATCGGCTTCCTGCTATTCCAAGTGCAATATTTTCACTATCACTTAAAATATTTTGCAGCAATTTCCATTTAGATTCGCTCAGCTGCTTTTTCATCATCCCGGTAATTATTCTGTCACCTTCAATTAGTTTTAAGGCCACCCAATCCTCCGAATATGACACAGGAATATTTCCTGTAATTTGGGCCCTTATCCGGGTTAACACCTCTTTGTAGCCAGTGCTTCTCTCTGGTAAATTAGGTTCATGGCCATCTTCTGCACAGGCAATCTCATTAATGGCTGCTTTAAGTTCATAGATCCCTTTATTTTTTGAGGCTACCATAGGCACTACTTTTACACCCATGGCTGATTCCAATGCTTTCACATCAATCTTTAGTCCTTCTTCTTCTGCCACATCAATCATATTTAAAGCAATAACAAGAGGTACCTTCAATGACAGAATCTCCGATACCAGATATAGATTACGCTCTAAAGCTGCGGCATTTACAACCACCACAACTACATCGGGTTGTTCTTTAATTACGAAATCTCGTGCAATGACTTCTTCGGGTGAATTAGCGGTAAGGCTATAATTACCGGGAAGATCTACCATCCGGTAAGTCCCGCCATTATAATTAAATTTTCCTTTCTTGCACTCAACTGTTTTTCCTGGCCAGTTACCGACATGCTGTCTGAGACCTGTCAGTCTGTTAAAAACTGTAGATTTTCCCACATTAGGCTGCCCGGCAATAGCCACCGTTATAAGCTGCTGATCGAACCCGGAGTAAACTTGCTTATCTTTTTCAAGTAATGTTCCAGTGCTTGTATTTTTTTCTATACTCAATATTCTGCCCTCCTTAAATAAACTTTATCCGCCACACTTCGCGCTAATGCAATCCGTGAATCTCTCACACTGACAATAACAGGCCTCTTCTTATAGTTTTGCACCATATTTACTATTACTCCTTGAGAGAAACCCATTGCAGCCATTCGGCTGATCACAGCATTTCCTCCTCCTATTGTCTCTATCTGTGCTGCATCCTCCGTTCTCAGTTCACTTAAGGTAAGATCCTGCGGCATATCAATTTGATTATTCATATTTTTTCTCCCTTTCTATATTATAGTTTAGTAATAATTTAATAGACTTAACTAACTATAATATATGAAACTATCGCTGTCAAATAAGTTTTTACAATGGAGTTATTTAGAAAATATTTTAAGATGGCTAAAGATAGTTTTTTTCACGAGCCATGTACCATCTTTTGAGGATTTTTTTTATGGGCATCGTACTACCCCTGATAGTAAAGTTATATAATGCTTTTAAAAAATCTGGAGACAGTGCGTGGCATATAGATAAGTGAGTAATGAAGCTATGTAAATTCTCTTAAGAATTTTATATAGTGATCATATATTTTACTAAGGGCCTCAAGCTTTTTCCTTTGGACAAGTTTCTGGCCGTTTTCCATGCTTTGCATAATAATTAAAACTTTCAAGCCATACGGGGTAACCCTCGGGACAAGTCTCAATAAACGTTATAAACTTTACTATTCTATCTAATGTTTCTTTACTGATATAATGTTCAAATTTGCAGGCATCTCTTGCCGATACCTCAGGACTTATACCCAGTACTTCATAAAAAAATTTATAAAGTTCTTTATGTTTTTTGTATATGCTTTTGGCCACTCCTGTACCTTTTTTAGTAAGCTCTAAATAACCGTATCTTTCATGGATAACCAATCCCCTATCAGTAAGTTTTCCTACAGCATCTACCACTGAGGACGTTTTAACATTTAGAAACTTAGCAATATCTTTTACTCTTACTACTTTCTTCTCCAGACCTTCTACATAAATTGCTTCTAAGTAATCTCCCATACTCTGTGTTAATTTAACCATTTTATAACCTCTTAAATATTTATTCTATAATTGTTAGTTTTGCCTAACTATAACAGCAACCAAACTCGATGTCAAATAATATAATTTCAGGGCCAGTATAGAAATATTTCCATGGAATAATATGCAATACTATCATACAAATAAATGTCAGATTAGTCGAATTACATGGTTATAGCAAATCTATTATTACATATGATCGTGAATGTAAGGGACAAAGCCTGTTGGAATTTGTCTAAACAAATAATATAAAATTATATTAAAATAATAAATATTAAAATTGAAATATTACCTTAAAAAATTAAAGATTTTTTGAATATTTTAAAAACTTCCGAAATATACTATTGGTCATAAAAGATATAAAAGTTAATATTTTTTCTATTATTTTCTATTGTTTATCTCTCTAACCATAATTTTATTTGCCATTCCCCTTCATATGGCAAATATTGAACCTTTAACTGAAATACGCACAGGACCTCCCCTTGATTCATTAGAAACATAAAGTATTTCATTTGGAACAAGCCCCATTGCAAATAGCCGGGAATTTAACCTGCGCCCTCCATTGATTCTTAATATCCTATATTTTTTACCTGGTACGGTACCGGCTAAAGTTAAGACTCTTTCATCTACAGTCTGGCTTATCATATTAGCTCCACTTTTTAAACCTTTCAAATTCTGTACTTTTTTCTTGTTTATTATATTCAGCTTTTTCACTATTTTAAAATATAGACTTATTAAGTATAAATAGTTTCATCTAACTTTAATAATTTTAGCTATGGTTGTCAAGTATAAAATGGATAACATTATCTAAAAGTTAAAACTGTATTGTTTTTTAATGATTTAAAAATTTGAAAATCAACCAAGTATGCCTTCGATTATTAGGCTGGTTGCTTTATCCTCGCTTAATCCTCTTGACATTAAAGTCTGCAACTGTTTGGTATCTACGCTGCCGATTGCAGCTTCATGAGTGATATGTGCCTTTGGATCCCGTACTTCAATAATAGGCACTGCACTTGCAACTGCATTATCCTGTATGATTTCATTGCAATCTACATGGCCCCTTGCATATGGTGCAGTGGCAGTTAACTTGTTTATGATCTCAGCCGCAGCATCTTGCCTCAGTGCTATTTTTGATATCAGAACCCCTCTTGCACTTTCCCCGATAAGATTTCCAACTTCTTTAATTTTTATAATATCATTCCCGGTTCCGCTTATTCTTGTCTTCATCTCCATAACACTATTTTTTTTACAAATAGTCTCATAGTCAATATCCAGGATCCCAACTCTTCCTTTTAAAAGCTCGAACTCTGTTTTAAATCTTGCTCCCTCCTCCAGGATTATGCGGGCCCTGGGAGTAACTGTTATACCGCCGTTCTTACTATGGATATGTCTTTCAAAATAAGAATATTTAGAACCTTCTCCAACTTTTATTTTTCCATCCATCATATGTTTTACATCAGTAGCATTGGGAAATATACAATGCGCAAAAATAGAAATATCAGAGTTTTTTCCAGTGCTTATATTTATTATGATCTTCTGGGTTGCCTGCCTGTCTGTCACACCAAAACAGAGATGCACAGGATTATCCACAATAGTGTTTTCTTTTAATCTTATATTTATATCTACCCCGTCTTTGATCTCTTTAGATTTAATAGTAAGCCCCGGGACAGTATTTGAATCTATGATCTTATTTTTATTGATTGCCAGCCGCGCAGTACCTTTATCGTTTATGACCGGGTGGATATTAGCAATTCTATATAAATTCTTAACATCCACTTTAGGGCTCCATTTCTTCAGGTAAATTTTTATGGTCGCAGGGTATGCATTTTCCTTCAAAATACCCGCTGATCTCCTTGATCGATCCCCTCTGTATTATACTTCCATTGCATAAAAGAAAAGCATACTCTGCCTGTTGCAGGACCGACAGACTGTGTGTTATTAAAATAATAGTAGCACCACTGGCTTTAAGAAGCCTGATTGAATCAAATATATTTTCCAGTGATGCAATATCAATGCCTGAATCAGGTTCATCTAAAACAACTAGCTCCGGTTTCATTACAAGAATAGAAGCAAGTTCAATCTTTTTTCTCTCTCCTCCGCTAAGAGTTTTGTCAACTGCCCTTTCCAGATATTCAAAAGGACTCATACCGACTTTTTCTAAAGCATCGACAACAGACTTCCGGGTTTTGTCTTTAGCCGAATATTTAATAAATTTTTCAACAGTCAGACCATCAAACCTTGCCGGGTCCTGCCATGCGAGCGTTATTCCTTCTCTTGCTCTTTCATACACATTTAAATTTTTAACAGACTTCCCCTTATATAAAATATCCCCTGTAAAATCCTTATAATCACCGATGCCCATTATCACAAACCCTAAAGTGGTTTTTCCGGCACCATTTGGCCCGACTACTGCATAAATACGATCTTTGCAAAAATCAATATTTATATTGTCTAAAATCTTATTTCCATTCCTGGCCAGGCTTAAATTTTCTATTTTCAGTATTCCCATTTTATAATTTTAAAAATATAATATTATTCTAATAAATCTTAATCACACTCTATTAATATTCAGTAGATCAACAAAAAAATGATACTATCCTACCAATTAATCCGGCTATTAAAATTCCGTAAATATTCAATACTATTGTCAAAATAAGAGCTTTTTTCCATCCAAATTCCTTGATAAATAACCCTAAAGCCGTTATGCATGGTATGCCTATTACAGCAGCAACACCAAAGACATATAGTTGAAGAGATGTGAGGACGGTGGATATTTTATTTCCTAAAACAGATATAAGCATTGCCCCGGTTAGATCTTTCTGTAAAAAGCCAAATACCAGAGGAATAATAGTCTTGTCTGGCAATTCCAGCCATGTAGTGATTGGTGAGAGTGGTTTTATTATAATATCAGTAACATCCAATACATCTAAGACCCCGTAGACGATCCCGCCTATTACTAAAAGCGGTATGACTATATACACAAAGCCTTTCATCCTTATCCAGCTCTTAACAAGAACGTTTTTAATCAATGGTTTTCTGTAAGGAGGTAATTCTAAAAGCAATGGCTCGCTTTTTGCATGAATAACTTTCTTTATTCCTAAGGCCCAGAGCAATCCGGCAACAAATAAAGTAATAAAAACAGCAAATACCAGTTTTATACCTCCATAAAATCCAACTATTCCCATTATTATTGCAATCCTGCTTGAGCAGGGTACAAACGCAAAAAGCGATGCAGCATGAAACTGCTCTTTTTTGGATGATAATACTCTTGTGGCACTCACCGCAGGTGCAGTACAGCCCAGTCCCAACATTAAAGGAATGAAAGATTTACCCGGAAGACCCAGTTTTCCCAAAAACCTTTCTATATTGACAATAAACCTGGAAAGAAAACCCGCATCTTCTAAAAGGCCCAGAAGCAGATAAAATAAAAGTATATAAGGTAAAGCAATAGAAATACCAGCTATAAGGCCTGTTAATCCTTGAATTAATACCATAGAAACAAGAGAATTTCCCGACACACTAAAAGACATAAATCTATCTGTTAGATCCATAAGGACTTTTTGCACCAAATTACCAAGGACCAGCAGCACCCCAAAAATTGATAGGAGTATTAAACCGGTAGTAAACGGACCCCATATTTTATGCAAAAGAATATTATCAAGCTTCTTCTGCAGCCTTCTTTCTCTTTTTAGAGAAATTATTCTGGTAACCTTTTCAGCTATAAATACTGCTGTTCCATATCTTGTTATTGATATATCCTCTGCAATCTTTGGATGCTGGGTCAAACCATCCTTAACTTTTTTTATTACTTCTATATTTTTTAAATATTTATAGAAATCTTCATCTTCCTCTAAAACCCTTATAGCAATAAATCTTTCTGGCAATTTTCCATCAATATCAATAGAAATTTTATCTATTGCTTCTTCTATATGATCATCATATTCAATTTTAAAACTTCGTTTTTCTGTCTTTTCAATTTCCAGCACTATATTTAGAAGTTCTTTTATTCCTCTCTTAGTTAAAGGATTGATAGCAATAACCGGAATATTTAAGATTTCTCTCAGCTTGCTGCAATCAATTTCTATTCCTTTCTTTTCAGCATCCTCTATGAAATTTAAAGCTAAAACTACAGGTATATTAGCTTCTAATACCTGCAGCACTATATAGACACTTCTTTCAAGAGAAGTTGCATCAGCAATTATTATTACTCCATCTACATGTTCTTCAAATAAAGCCTTCTCAGTGACTTTTTCTTCTTCACTTCTATCGGAAATAGAATAAATGCCGGGAGTATCTATGAAATTTACTTTTGTACCATTAAAAACTTTTTCTGCTTTAGCTATTTCGACTGATGTTCCCGGATAATTAGATACAACAACCGTCGGACCGACTATTGCATTAAACAATGAGGATTTTCCAACATTCGGCTGTCCGATTAAAAGTATTTTTAGATTTTTCATCTATTAAACACCATCTTAATTACCACAATATTAATATTGTTCTAAAACTTTAATTTCTTTCGCTATATCCTTACCAATAGCAAGCTTTTTATGACCTGCTCTGACAATAACACTGCCTGGTATTTTATTTGTCAGCAATATCTTCTCTCCGGGAAATACTCCCATGCTAATTATTCTTTCAAATAATTCATTGTCAGGGATAGTAATATCAACAACCATGACTTCTTTACGTAATTTACATTCCGTTAAGGGAACTCCACTCTCTTTAAGTGTAGATAATTTTTTTATATTCTTTATAACTTCCCCAAAAATGTAGTGCTCGAGAATATGAGCTATCTTATGGGCCTCTTCCTTATTTTTAATTTTTTTAAAATAATTTTCAAGAACAAGATGTTTCTCAACTACATCTTTTGCCCTGTCCTGTCCATTATCTGTCAATTTGATAAAATCCCCCTCAGCACATATAAGATCTTCTTCTTCGAGAGCATTGATTGCATCAGATATGTAAGAGTGAGAAACTCTAATTTCTTCTTTTATGGATTCCATTGATACCTTATTTTCTTCTTCACCCAATATCCTCAATATATCTTCTTTTACTATTCTTAAAATATTATTTTCTTCAACCATTGCCACTTTCCTTTTCAGAAATATTACTAGAATTATATACAAACTATTTTCAATATCAAATTTAAAATATCCTTTCTTATTGTTTTCTTTATTTTACTGCCAACCTGTAAT
>CBEVGD010000072.1:0-9620 GCA_965549355.1 uncultured bacterium
CGTTGGCAATATTGCCGATAATAAGGAATGCAGCTACGAATCCGTAAAAGCCCTGCGTGCCGGGAAGCACCACCAGCAAAAAAAGGCTTCCGAATTTTGACGGGTCCTCTGAAAGCACTCCGGCAGCTGCTCTGCCGGGATAGCCTATCCCAATAACGGAACCTATTCCTGCCATTATCACTGCAAGTCCGGCTCCCAATACCGCATAAGTTACGCCTAATGATAAATCTGTCATATTTCCTCCTATTTTAATCCACTATTGTTATATATTTATGTTCATCTTTTAGAGCCTCAAAGGGTCTTCCCCCTCCTGTATAGAACTTGGGGAAAAACTCTACATATTGGAGCCTCAATGTATGTACAAAACTACCCAGGATATTTATCCCTATATTGAACAGGTGTCCGAATATAAGGATGACTATAAGAATGACTATTCCTGCGACCGGTATTGATAGAAACTGAAAAGCAATCTTGTTTATGGCCACTCCGATCCCCGCAGTCACCAGGCCAAGCGCCATTAATCTGATATATGAGAGAAAATCCCCCAGGAAGGAAGTGAGCCCGTTTACAATGGTAAGGTTGAGAAAACCCATAAAAATCCTGAACCCCCAGCTTTTCTCCTGCCGGGCTCCGAAAAATATTATGATTACCGAACCTGCCATTATGGGCCATATGAGTATCTTTGAGATGCCTGCAGGGAAAAGCGGTGCCGATACAAGCTGCATACTGACAGCCATATCCGTTGATAGCAGTATTACTATAAGGGATACTAATATCATTATCCACGGGAGTCCGTCAAGGAAAGCTGCTCCCCAATCCCGCCTGCGTATGCCGTCAAAAAATTTGATAAAAAGACCGAACATTACATGTATGACTCCCAGCGCCAGCGCCAGCCTGAAAAAATTCATTGAGCCTTCATCTGATTTTATCGGATCCCCGAGTACCGCCAACCCTTCAAAAAAACTACCCATACCCAGATATGCCGGAAGATCCCCAAACCAGCCGTTAAATACCGCTCCCGCAAGAATGGTAAATATTGAGCCTATAAATATAAGCATCAGAAACTGTTTGGCGCCTTTTATGCGGAAAGCTAATATAAGGGTGAGGGCCGCAAGTACTATTCCGTATCCGGCATCTGTGAGGCACAGTCCAAAAAACATTGCAAAGAAAATCGATACAAAAGGTGTGGGATCTATTTCAAAATACCTCGGGACCCCATATAGATTTACAATCACTTCAAATGGTCTGAAGATGGGTTTATTATCCAGTACCACCGGTATGCTTTCTCCTTTTTCCGGTTCTATTTCTTCCATCCGCACAAAATTAAAATCTTCTGCTATAGCAAATATCCTGTCCCTGTCCATTTCTTTTATCCATGCCGTATAGAATGAAACATAGTCAGTAGAAAAGCCGAGATTGATGGCTTCTTCTATTTCAAGATTATTGTCCAGATAATCAAGATACACTGTAAGAGATCTTTCATATTTTCCCGTAAGCATATCTATCTGTTCCACTATCTTTTGCCTGCGGTTCCTGTAATGTTCGATATTCTTATTGAGTGTCTCAATATTTATTCTTATCGTTCCCTCATATGCGCCGATCTCTGCTTCATCAAAAGCAAGTTCTGAAATATATTTTTCAGCTGCTGAAGAAAAGCTATTATGATAGGCCATTATGACATATATTATATCGCCTTCTTCTGAAATCGACTGGCAGGAAATATGATTTTTGTCCAACTCCCGCAGTACTATATTAAAATCTGTACGTCCGCTCTTTATCGTCCCCAGCCTGATTGTGTATTTTTCCTTTACACCCAGATCTGATATATCGTACTTATAGCATAACCATATTTCCAACTGATGTATCTTTGTGCCTGTTTCAGATATTTTGTGTTCCAGGCTGGCTGCCTCATTATCCAGGCTTATTATTTCATCAGTTATTTCTTCAAGGTTATCGCTTTTCAGTATCTTTTCATATTCAGATCTTTTTATTACAAGTTTCCCGGCTTTTGCAGCAATTTTTCTGAGTTGTTTATCCTTGTATTCATTCAGTACATCCAGCGCTTTTCGTACCTTTATCTTATTTTCTCTGCCGGTATCTATAGGAAGTGTGCTTGACTGGAGTTTCTCAGAATAAGGTTTTACCTCTACTGCTGAGGTTCTCTGTAGTTTTTTAAGGAAGTCTTCAGTATCTGATTTGTGTGAGGCTATAAATAGTTTGAATAATTTAGCAACTGCCATATTTAGTCAATAACCCTATCTACAAGTATTTTTATTGCTTTTTCCTCTCTGGACCGCGAATTCTCTATTATGCTTTTTGTCCTTTTATCATACTCTTTTTCAAGTTTTTTCTTCTCGGCCCCTAAATCTTCCATGGCTCTTGACTCAGCTTCCTTTAATAGTTTTTTAACCTTGAGCTCACCATCATGTATCTGATTATTGGCCCTCTGGTATGCTTTTTCGATTATCTCTGCTGATTCTTTCTTTGAAGAGGCTATGATGTTCGCTGCCTGTTTTTCTGATTCTTTGATTTGATCGATTATATTGTTTATCATTTTTCTTTTAGCTCTATTTTTTGGAAAACTGAAATGTATTATATCAGTATACCCAAATGTGTCAATATTTTTGCAGCTGCCATACTGCAAACTATTGCAACCTTGAATTTTTATGTATCGGTTTCCCTGTCATCTGCAAGCATCTTTACCGGATCGCTGCCCGGATCCTGCATGGATCCTTTAAATAAATGATTTATAAGCGTATGTCCCTTTTCGATCATTATGCCGGTAGAGGCCGCTGCCCTTTCATTGAAGCCATTGCCCGGTTTCACGCCGGAGCTTTTGGCTTCCCTGCTGTCAAATATCAGGAATGGCACCGGCTGGGAAGTATGCGTCCTCAGGCTGATAGGAGTAGGATGATCCGGAAGGATCATCAGCCGGTAGTCTTCCCCGCTTTTATCCATAGCCGCCTTTATATGGCCCGCGACTTCCCCGTCTATCATCTCGATGGCTCTCACCTTATCTTTCATATTTCCCTGATGGCCGCACTCATCCGGCGCTTCTATATGGATATATACGAAATCCTTTCCTGAAAGCACCTCATTTACTGCAGCCTTTGCCTTCCCTTTAAGATTTGTATTTATTGTCCCCGTCATCCCATCTACTTTTACCGTTTCAAGCCCGGCACATATGCCTATCCCGCGGATGAGGTCCACAGCAGATATCACTGAACCCCTGAGGCCGTATTTTTCATGGAAATCATCCAGATATGGCTTTTTTCCCTGCCCCCAGAGCCAAATGGAATTAGCGGGCCTGCGGCCCCTGTCTATTCTTGACCGGTTCAGCGGATGGGACGGGAGCATCCGGCCGCTCTCTTCCATAAGCTTCATGATCATTGCCCCTCCATCGCCTGCAGGAAGATAGAGAGCTATCTTTTTTTCAAGTATATCGTGGGGCGGAGTCAGTCTGGTATTTCCAGGACCCCCACTCCATACCATAATATTGCGGTAGCTCACACCGGAATAAAACCTGATATTACCGGTCCCCAGATCATCCTTTAAATAATCTATAAGTATAGCAGAATCATCTGAGGATATTTCTCCTGCGCTGTGGTCTATCATCGTCCTCTCCCGGTAATCAGCTTCATTTGAAAGGGTGACAAGATTACAGCGGAATACCATATCATCGTCTTTAAGCTCTATCCCCAGACTTACAGCTTCCAGGGGAGAGCGGCCGGTATTGTATTTCCGCGGATCATATCCCATTACAGAGAGATTGGCGGTATCGCTTCCCGGAGGGAGTCCCGCAGGGATCGTCCTTACCAGGCCCATTTTAGCTGAAGCTGATAGATTATCCATCACAGGAGTATGGGCAAATTCCATAGGAGTCTTTCCTCCCAGCTCTTTGATATCGCGATCTGCCATCCCATCAGGGATTATAATTATATATTTCATGGGCCGCTATCCTATTCTCTATTTAATAATCCTGCATCAAGCTCCAATGACTTCCTTTAAGCACCATATTTCTTTCTGACACTATTATAAAAAAGACATTGCTATATGCCCAGTATTCCAGCCACAGCGTCCTTCATGTCTTCAATAGTACAGGAGTTATTGTGAATCACTTTTTTCTCCGCTATCCCGGCTATCGCTTCGGGTATTTTAAGACCCGATATATCTGAAAGCACCTCAAGGAGGCTGAATTCATCCCTATTTCTGTACTTTTCATCTATGGCCCCTGCAACACTTCCGGGGAATTTAAAGGGGCTCGCCGTAGATGCTATGACGGTCCGCGTATCATCGGCAGTTTCTCTTAAGTATTTTTTATATACGCAGTAGCCGACTGCGGTATGGGTATCTATCAGATAATTATTATTTTTAAAAAGGTTCCTTATGGTGTCGGAAGTCTCTTCCTCCGTAGCAAATCCTCCGTAGAAGCCGGAGAGCTCCTTCTTCATACTCTCACTTATTTTAAATTCGCCTTCTTCTGACAGCTTTGATATCAGATGCCTTACTGTCCCTGGATCCTGGTCTGCAAGGTCAAAAAGAAGCCTTTCGAGATTGCTGGATACAAGTATGTCCATTGCCGGTGAACTTGTAACCATAAATTTTCTTTTCCTATTATATACTCCGGTATTTATAAAATCATAAAGTACATTATTTATATTTGAGGCGCATATGAGCCTTTTTACCGGAAGACCCATTCTTCTGCTGTAATATGCGGCCAATATATTCCCGAAATTTCCTGTAGGCACTGCTATATTTATCTTTTCCCCATTCTTAATCTTCGAATTTTTTAAAAGGTGAAGATATATATGGACATAATATACTATCTGCGGTATGAGCCTCCCAATATTTATGGAATTTGCCGATGAGAACATATAGCCGTTTTTAGCAAGCGTTTTCGCAAATTCCCGGTCCCCAAATATAGCTTTAACGCCTTTCTGGGCATCATCAAAATTTCCTTCTATAGCTATTACATGGGTATTTCTTCCCTCATGTGCGGTCATCTGTCTTTCCTGTATTCTGCTTACTCCATCCCGGGGATAGAAGACTATTATCCTTGTACCTTCCACATCCGAGAAACCCCCAAGGGCGGCTTTCCCTGTATCTCCTGAAGTAGCGGTAAGTATGACTATCTCATTTTTATTTTCCATCTTTTTAACTGCAGCCTTTAAAAGATGGGGAAGCATTGTAAGTGCTATATCCTTAAAAGCCAGCGTGGGACCGTGGAAAAGTTCGATGAAATGTACGCCTCCTCTTTCTATAATGGGAACTATCCGCCTGTCATCGAATTTCTCATCATATGCATCATTTATGCATCCGGCTAATATATCTTTTTCAAAATCAGTAAAGAATTTGCTGACTATATAATATGAAAGCTCCCTATAATCCATATGGATAAGATTTTCTAAGGGCCTGTCGAAAGACGGCATGCTTGCAGGTACATAAAGGCCGCCGTCAGGCGCTATCCCTGAAAGGATCGCTTCAGCTGAGCTTACATGCTTCTTATCTCCTCTTGTACTCTTATATAGTATATTCATATTTTCCGGCTCCTGGAAGTTCAAAGATAGTAATTCTTTAATCCAGATCTTCGACTCTTATGATATTCTGGATACTTTCCACTATATCCAGGCTCTCTATCTCTTCCACGGACCTGTACAGATTCTTATTAGCTACTATATGAGTTATAAATATCAGCTTTGCCCTGTTATCTATACCGGTCTGTTTCTGTATCATGGAGTTTATACTCACATCATTATCACCGAACACTTTTGCTATATTTGCAAGCACTCCTGGGCGGTCGGCAACATCCATTACCACATAAAACTTTGACATCATCTCATCTATGGAACTGATAGCTTTATTTTCAAAACAGGAACATCCGTATATGATGCCCTTCTTCTCACGGTCAAAATTGCGGGCAATATTTACTATGTCCCCGACTACAGAGCTTGCAGTCGCCCTGTCTCCTGCTCCCCGGCCGTAGCTCATTATCCTGTCTATATATTTGCCGTATACATATACGGCATTAAATACATCGTCTATCGAGGCCAGAATATGTTCTGCAGGTATCAGCGCCGGATACACCCTTGCCGATATCTTCCCATCCTCTTCGGTGCCTATTGCCAGAAGTTTTATACAATAGCCCATCTCCCTGGCAAATTCTATATCGCCGGCTGTAATCTTTGTAATGCCTTCCTTATGGACATCCTCCACTACTACCCGGGAATTAAAGGCTATTGATGAAAGTATTGCCAGCTTGCACGCGGCATCATAGCCTTCCACATCCGCAGAAGGATTTGTCTTTTCTGCATATCCCAGCTCCTGCGCCATTGCCAGAGCCTCTTCAAAGGAAAGGCCGTCCTTTTCCATCTTTGTGAGTATATAATTAGTGGTGCCGTTTACAATCCCCACTATCTTATATATCCTGTCCGATGCCAGTGTGGTCTTAAGCGGCCCTATGATGGGTATCCCTCCCAGAACGCTTGCTTCAAATAATATATCAACATTATTTTTCTCTGCTATTCTGTAGAGCTCTCCTCCGCAGCTGGCCATAAGGTCCTTATTGGCTGTGACCACATATTTCCCGGAGTTCAGAGCTTTACTTACAAAGTCAAAAGCCGGATCTATTCCTCCTACAAGTTCGACTACTATATCGACTTCAGGGTCCTGATATACATCGGCTGCATCTGATGAGACTGCGATCTGACCGGCCAGCTCCTGCGGGATGGACCCTGTTTTTTCAGGATCCTTTTCCGCTATCCTTATAATATCAAGCTGTCTCCCGGTCTTTTTTTTAATATATTCCTTCTGGTTTGAGATAAGCTCGAAGACTCCATGTGCAATATATCCAAAGCCTATCATCCCTATATTTACTTTTTTTATATTCTTTTCTTCCATAAGATCTCATTTCTCCTATCAATGGAGCTTTTTAATAATTATACAATATTATCATTCTCCGCCATATTTGCCTTAAAATACTTGTCCCGGTAAAAACTACATCTTTTCAGGTGCAGAAATATTTAAGAGCCCGAGAGCGTTTTGAAGGACTCTCTGGACCAGCATTACCAGGGCAAGCCTTGACCCATCCACGACCGTACCGCTCCCGCTGTCAACTATTATCCTGTACTTATTGTAGAAATGATGGAACTCTGCTGCCAGCCTGAAAAGATACTGGGAAATAATATGCGGCGCATTATTGATACAGCTATTATATACTGCATCAGGATAGAGAATGAGCACCTTTGCTATTTCCTTTTCGCTTCCGCTTTTAAGCTCAAGTTTTGAAAAATCGATATTCTGGACAGACATGCTGCCTGTATCGAAATCCCCGGGTTTTTCCTGCCTTATCTTCTTAAATATGCTTTCTATTCTTGCATTGGCATACTGGATATAATAGACTGGATTCTGATTGGACCGCTGCTTGGCCAGCCCTATATCAAAATCCATAGGAGTATCAAAAGATACGCTGCTGAAGAAATACCTTACCGCATCTTTGCCGACTTCATCTATAAGATCCCTCAATGTATATAACTTGCCTTTTCTCCTTGACATCTTTATGGCCTGTCCGTCCTTAACAATATTTACAAGCTGGCCGATGATTATCTCCAGTCTTCCTTCTTTGAGTCCAAGCGCCCTGCCAACTGCCATGAGCCTGTCAACATAGCCATGATGATCAGCGCCAAGGATGCAGAGGATCCTGTCAAATCCTCTTTCAGCCTTACTTTCAAGATACATTATATCAGAAGCAAAGTAGGTCGGACTGCCATCACCCCTTACAATGACTCTGTCCTTTTCATCCCCGTATTTGGAGGATCTGAACCAGAGTGCACCGTCATTATCATAGATGAGGTTCTTTTCTTTCAGGCTCTTGACCGTTCTCTCAAAATTATCTCCCCCGTGAAGGCTGCTCTCATAAAACCACCGGTTAAATTCAACCCCCATCTTCCCGAGGGTCTCTCCAATATGGGCAGCCATTATCTTTATTATCTCCTGTTTAAAGACATCGCTATCTTTGATGGCTTTTGCGGCATTTTTATTTGCATGGTCCGCCAGGAAACTGTCCCGATGCTTTTCTATGATTTTTTGAACAGCGACTGATACTATCTCCCGGGGATATCCATCTTCAGGATAATCTGCCTGTCTTTTGAAATGCTCCAGGTAAAGAGCTTCAGCACATCGTGTGAATACTTCCGCCTGTGAGCCATAGTCATTTACATAATATTCTCTCTGGACATCATAGCCGTTGGCTTCGTAAATATTTGCCAGACTGTCCCCAAGGGCTCCCCATCTGCCATGGCCCATATGAAGATCTCCTGTGGGATTTGAACTGACATATTCGATCTGGACCTTTACGCCCTTTCCGGAACCGTTCATGCCGTATCTTTCCTTCTTTTCAGCTATCTCTTTTAGAGCTCCCGAGAGATACTCTTTTTTGAGGTCAAAGTTTAAAAAGCCCGGCTTTACTATATTTATATTTTCCACTTCATCCCATCCGGATATTATTTCTTCCTTAAGTTCCTCTGCAATATCCATAGGGTTTCTCTTAAATACCGGAGCAAGCATCATTGCGGCATTAGTAGAAAGATCCCCGAATTTTTTATTCCTTGGCTCTTCTATTGCAATATCATCGGTCCCGGGTTCATTTCCAGGTTTATTCTCCAGGCGGCCCATGAGTCTTTTTTTTAGATCCCTGATCAACATTTTCAGTACTTTCTATCTCTAAATTATTTTAAATTCTTAGTAATCAAAATCCGGCGCAAAAAGAAGCGCTGTCTGTACTTCTTTTATCTTATCCGGTCCCAGCATAGTGATCAATTCCCCGATCCTGGATTTTGAAACGGTCTGCAGACAGTCAACCTCTCATACCATTGCAATCAAGAATATTATATTTTTTATCCCTTCAATTATCAATCTATTGTTTGTATCATTCATTAAATAAATCTCAATACTCTTTTTAGCCTTAAATGAAAAAGATAAGATTTATTAACTGCAAAAATCCCAGCTTTCAGTAAAATTAATATTAGGATATTTCTCTATCATGGCCTTCTTTTTTTGGGGAACTATTACCGTAATATTTTTTATCAGGTCATTATAATTAGAAAGTCCGATCTCTTCGTAATTATTTCGATACTTCACTTCATAATTGCGGTTTTCCACAAGAAAATCTATTTCAATCCCGCTTTCCTGATTATAATATATTGGAGGATTGTCAACCCATTTAGATGCCCTCATGAACTTTAGAAATACGGCATTCTCAGCCAGTGCTCCTATTTTTGGAGATATGGATAGTAAATTAATCACACCTGTATCATTTAAATAATATTTTGGATTTGAGGATTTGGTGATCTTATGTGATCTTCCGGATTTATATACCGGATATACAAGGAAAACATCCTGCAGATATTTAAGATAAAATTTTGCGGTTTTATAATCGACTTTGAGATCGTTTTTTATCCGCAGTAAACTGACTGGATTACAGATTTTATCAACCAGATAATTAAGAAGCTCCCCGAGAAAAGCTGGATTTCTTATTCCATAATATGAAAGCAGGTCCCTGTACAAAGAACTTGAAATAACCTGTCTTAAATAGTCTTCATTTCTTTTTAACACATATTCCGGAT
>CBEVGD010000073.1:0-8964 GCA_965549355.1 uncultured bacterium
CAGAGCATAGCATTTCCCTGATCTTCCTGCGAGTTCAGCATCAGCAATAGAATAACCTCCGGTTCCGCATACATAGTCTAATATATATAACACTCGCTTTATTTTAACTTCATCTAAGATATTGGCAGGAGGATTGAAAACGTTACGGCTCTTAAACGCTAAAGACATAAGATTGAAACCAATAATTGATATTAATATATTCATTGCATTTCCTTTCCTTTATATTATTAATTTATTGTTCATCATTTTCTTCATCAAGGTTTTTCAGATCACCAAATATTTTCATCATGAAATTATTCATAATATCTGCTTTGACCAATGCTATCCCTCTTTTGCTTCTCCCAAATACAATCAAGCTATCCCCCGGTTTTATATTAAATTGCTCCCTTGCTTCCTTCGGGATGACTATTTGTCCCCTCTCGCCGACCTTTACTGTTCCGTATATGTGTTTGCCTCTTTTATGCCTCATCATTTTAGTTCTCCTTTACTTATATTACACAGAATTCATATTTTTCATACTTATTATATATAAATGTATTATCATGTTAAGAGAAAATATAAAAAATCTAGTTTTTTATCATTTAGGAATTCACATGTAGTAGATTTTCACCTGTAATAGTCAAAGGACACAGGGTACCCGCTCTTTTTTTTACAATTAGACACGCTATATAACAATGTAGCATAGCCTATAATAGAATTGGAGTATTTACATGTTCTTAGCAGGATATAGCCAAAAAATTTTCTTTACAAGTTACTTAATTAGACAAAGAGAGGATATCTATAATCACCCTGGTGAAAACTGCTACGGAGAAGAGGATAAATATTATTCTGGTAGCAACAGGATTTATTTTCCTCTTGAGATAGGTCCCCAGCCGGGCTCCGCCGATTCCGCCGAGACCGACTATTACCCCGAAAAGAATATTAAAATCCACTGATAATATCTTTCCTGCAAGACCCGGTATCGATGTAAAGATGATAGCCCCCAGAGATGTCCCCGTAGCAATATTCATTGGAAGACCCATGAAAAATAGAAGTGCGGGGACAAATATAAAGCCGCCCCCTATTCCCAGTATTCCTGCCATAAATCCTGCCACTGCACCGATAGGTATGATCTTATATAAATCGCTTTTTGAAGGATTTAGTTTATGCCCGGTAATCCTTGAGCGGAGGAGGAGGAGGACAAAAGACACGGTCAGGGCAGCTATATACACTATCTTGATGGTGAAGTCCGGAATATATCTTGTAAGGTAACCCCCGAGGAAGGAAAATAGCATGCCTGAAAGACCGAAATATAGGGAATATTTGAAAATGATCATCTTCTGATAATAATTAAATATGGTCCCGGATATGGCGGCAAATACAATATAGACCATGGATATACCTGTAGCAGCTTTAATATCAATACCTGAAAGATAAAGAAGAAGAGGGATTATTACCGTTCCCCCGCCTATCCCCATAAGACCGGAAACGGTTCCCCCTATTAATCCTATTAGTATAAATGTTATGTATTCCAAATTTTCTATCTAAATAAAGAGAGTTTCAGGAAGACCGGAACCGGAATTATCATAAATATGCAGCCGCCGGATATATGATCCGGACAGTATTAAAAAGCATTATATCCGGCCATTATGGGACTGTCATGGATACGGCCGGAATTATATATATGACCTAGAAGCTTAAACAATCACATTGACGACTTTTCCCTTTTTGGTGTTCTGTATGAACTCTACCCGTCCATCAGCTTTCGCAAAAAGAGTGTGGTCCCTTCCAATTCCGACATTTAAGCCGGGACGGAACTTGGTACCTCTTTGCCTTATGATTATATTTCCAGCTATGACCGTCTGTCCTCCGGATTTTTTAAGTCCCAGGTATTTAGGATTGCTGTCCCGTCCGTTCCTGGTACTTCCTACACCTTTTTTACTTGACATATCCGCTCCTATTTCCCTGTTTTTATCTTATTAAGATGAAGAACAGTAAGTAATTGTCTGTGTCCGACTTTCCTGTGATATCTTTTCTTGGCCTTATGTTTAAAGGCTATCACTTTATCACCCTTTATCTGCTCTTTGATGGTGGCCTCCACTTTTGCATCTTTGACTCCGGGTGAGCCAATAGAGAATTTCCCCTTATCGCTTATTAGCTTAACCTCGTCAAGGATTATTTTATCGCCTTCTTTGCCTTCGATCCTATCGACAGTAAAGTCTTTATTTTCTTCAACCTTATATTGTTTCCCGCCGGTTGTAATTATTGCGTAAATCTTGGCCTCCTTATGTAAACTCAAAAACCATGAATACAAATATTAAAAATCACAGATTGAAATCTTAGCATACGGCCTTGCCGGCTGTCAATTAAATTCTGTAAAAACTTTAGTTGATTATCTCCGCTATGACACTTGTCCTTGATACTGATTTTATCCTGACCTTCAACCTTTCACCAATATATTTGCCTCCGCCGATTATCCGTACAACATAGCCGTCCAATCTTGAGATAGCATCATTTCTATTATGCAGATACTGCTCTTCGACAACCATATTCAGAATATCTCCGGCGCGGCAGGGACGAGATGCATCTTTTATCTCTCCAACCGAACCTTCAGCAAGAAGCATAAATGTATCAAGAGGCAGTTTTGGATCACCCTGTATAGCAATATATCTTTTTACGGTACCTTCAAGATGTTTCAGGTTTTTGCCGTCCTGCCCTATTATCAGGGAAGCTATATCCGAGTTTAATTTTAAGAGAAATGCCTTGTTATTGCTTTCCCTGGCAAGCTTCCTGATCTTCCTCTCTATTTCCAGCCTTATGGTCTCCTCTGATTTTACAAATCCTCTTCCTTCGCAGCATGGGCAGACTTTACACATAGTGCGAAGTATCCCGTCTGACACATTCTTTCTGGTCATCTCCAGAAGCCCGAGCTTTGAAAACTGAAGGATCTCAGTTTTCGTCCTATCAGTCTCAAGACACTGTTTAAATCTCTTTACTACTTTGCTGCGGTCCCGCTCGCCGGTCATATCAATAAAATCAATGACTATTATCCCGCCTATATCCCTGAGCCTGAGCTGGCTCGCTATTACCTCGGCCGCTTCCATATTCGTACGGAGTATCGCCTGATTTGAATTTTTTCCGGAAGTATACTTCCCCGTATTGACATCTACGGTCGTCATTGCTTCACCATAGTCCACTACGATAAAACCACCGGATTTTAACCAGACTTTTTGATTGAGGGCTCCCTCGATCACATCATCTATGCCGAACTCTTCAAAAAGGTTATCCTGGCCATGATGAACCTTTACATTTAAAAACTTAATGCCTATTGAGTTTAAGTACTTTTCTATATCGCGCTTCATTATCTTTTTATCTACATATATGGCATCGTAATCTTCGGTGAATATGTCCCTGAGTATCTTTATGACCATTGTCTGCTCTTTAGAAATAAGCGCGGGTTTTTTTATTTTTATCGAGGCTTTACTTATCTGGTTGAGTTTTCTGATAAGAAACTTAAGATCTTTCTGGAGCATGGTTTTCTTCGCGCCCCGGGCCGCGGTTCTTATGATCAATCCAAAATCCTTTGGTTTTATCTCTTCTGCCAGCTTCCGCAGCCTGCCTCTTTCATCTTCATCAAGTTTTTTTGATACACCCACTCCATCATTATATGGAGCAAGCACCATATACCTTCCGGGAACCGAAATAAAGGTGGTGAGCCTTGCTCCCTTCGTCTTCATCGGGTCCTTTGTAACCTGGACAAGTATCATCTGATTAGCTTTTAATACATACTGGATCTTTTTGGGTACATTGCTGCCTTTTTCCAGTTCGCTGTCATCAAAGCCGACTTCATTTACATACAGGAATGCATTCCTATCCTCGCCTATATCAACAAAAGCTGCATCCAGGCTGGGAAGAACATTCTTGACTTTGCCAAGATAGATATTTCCCACTATTGACCCTTTGTTTTTTCGGTCAAAAAACAATTGGGCCGTGCTTCTTGATTCCAGAATAGCTATCCTTGTCTCATTTTGACCGGAGCTTATTAACATCTCTTTTTTCAATTTTTCAAATTCTCCTCTATTAAAAAATAAAAATTATATAAAACTTTTAAAATACTACATCCTGAATATCCTATACTTTAAACATAAAACTGCAATATCTCAAATGGAGTAACTTTTTTTCTCTCTTTCAATATGTATAATTCTTCCTTTATGACCTTTTCTATAATCAGTCCGCAGGGGATAAGAATTCCTTTAAAGCACTCTAAAAAATTCATCAATTTAAAGACTTTTGAATTCCTATCCTTACAAATTTTAGCATATCCTGACAATTTTAGTATACTGCCTTCTCCGTCTTCAACAGATCCTCCACTGTTGATATCATATATAGAACCCTCAAATTCGGCCGTTCCGCCCACTTGCTCTGCCAGCTTTCCCGGGGATCCGCTGACAGGATCCATGCCGCGGATATATATTGAATACTCAATGAGATCCGCCTGGCTCATAAGGTTTTTAGTACCTGTCGGAGCTTCTCTTACGGTATTTATCATTATATTTTTCATGAGCTGATCATTCAATCTTAAAGCAAGATCTTCTTCTGATATCTCATCCACTACTATAATATCACAGTACTCCGCTCTGCTCTCTATGCCCAGCGGCGTGGGCGGGCCAAAACTTATCTTTGGCCTGGGATTAAATCCTTCCGAATACTTTAGCCTGATCTTTGCACGCCTTATTGCCCTGGTAATGATCGAGATGACATCAAGATGGGAAAAATACTTATATTCGCCTGTCTTTGAAAACTTAAATCTAAATTTTTTTTCCATTTCTATATATAAATTTAAATGATTATTATTATGTGGCCGGCCATTATCCACTTTCCTTATTATTGCCTGCCTGCTCAAGAGCCTTTTTGTACTGTGATAGTAAAAATTCTTTTTTTATCCCCATGTCTATATTATCCCAGGGAAGTATCTCGTCAGTATCATACCCTCTGACCGTATAAAAATCTATCACAGCACCATTCTTCTCAAAAGCACCCATCCATGCCTCTATGTTAAATAAATCTG
Source organism: uncultured bacterium (assembly GCA_965549355.1). Classification (GTDB taxonomy): domain Bacteria; phylum Actinomycetota; class Humimicrobiia; order Humimicrobiales; family Humimicrobiaceae; genus M55B120. Next base: position 5,048 of record CBEVGD010000073.1, read on the forward strand.
TCCAATTATCAAACTTCGCCCCTGCTTTCCAGGCATCCTCTATGATATTCCCCAGTCTGGTATCTCCTCTTGAAAGGGCGCATTCAACCTGGCTCCTGTCCGGATCACTCCAGCTGATATTTATATATCTTTGCGGAACATTTTCCAGTATGAGCTGTATTTTCTTCTCCAGAAGGTCTATCTTTTCCTGTGCGGCCCATTGAAAAGGTGTAAACGGTTTTGGATTAAAGACATTTATGCTTACATTCATATTGAACCTTTTCACCTTTTTGCCGGACATAGTCTTTCTTGCTTTTGAAGCGATCCTTTTTATAAGATCTGCGATCGCAAGCATGTCTTCCTCTTGCTCGCCTGGAAAACCTATCATAAAATATAACTTTATTTTTTCCCAGCCCCTGCTGAATGCGGCATCTATGCAGTCCATTATTTCTTTTTCAGTAATATTCTTATTTACAATGTCCCGCATTCTCTGGCTTCCGGCTTCCGGAGCGAATGTAAGACCTGTCTTTCTTCCTTTCTGGATGAGTCCGGCAATGTCGATATTAAAACTGTCAAGCCTCATCGAAGGAAGAGAGACCGAAAGCTTTTCTCCTCTGTTTGAATCCAAAACTCCTCTAATAAGCTTTGTAAGTTCTTTGTAATCAGATGTAGAAAGCGATAAAAATGAGATCTCATCATAACCTGTATTTTCAAGTCCCTCTATGCTCTGCCCTATAAGTCCTTCAGCTTTCCTTGACCTTACGGGACGGTATATAAATCCGGCCTGACAGAATCTGCATCCCCGTGCGCATCCGCGCATTATCTCTACCGCATAACGGTCATGCACCGGCTTTATATTGGGTATTACGGGCCTGCTGACTATTTTATAGCTGTCCAGATCCTCCAGTATAGCTTTTTTTACCTTCACAGGCGGATCTATCTTTTGTATCTTTCCATTCTCAAAATAATGAAATCTGTAGTTTGAAGGGACATAGACCCCGTCAAGCTTTGAGATCTCTTTCAAAAATAAACTCTTATTACCGCCCTCTGATTTATACTTGCTTATGCGCTCAAGTACCTGGACCATTATTTCCTCGCCATCGCCTATCACTACAAAATCCATGAACCGCGACATCGGCCCGGGATTTACCATTGCCGGACCGCCCGCGCATATCAGGGGATCAGTCGATTTTCTATTTTCTGCGATTATCTCAATACCGCTCAGGTCAAGCATATTCAGCGTATTGGTATAGAGAAGCTCATGCTGGAGGCTGAAACCGATCAGGTCGAAGCTGTCCAGAAATATCCTGTTTTCAAGCGAAAAGAGCCTGGTGCCGGTTTCTCTCAGACGATCCTCAAAATCAACCCATGGTGCAAAGGCCCTTTCTGCTGAAAAATCGTGGCGGCTATTGATTATGTTATATAGTATCTGGAGTCCGAGATTCGGCATTCCAATTTCATATATATCAGGAAAAGCAAGGCACACAAGCACGCTTGAAGCTTTTTTTGCCAATAGGCCGGGATCTTTGCTGGAAACCCCTATTTCATGATCCACATACCTTCCCGGCTTCTGGACCCCTTCAAGCAGCTTTTCGAGCTCATGATATTTTAATCTTATTATATCTTTCATCTCCTTCCTCCGGCCCGGGATCCTGATCCATTACGAAAAATCATCATATGCTATCTCGTGTTCCTTTCTTACCTCCCGGTGAATATATACATTTGAGACCAGCGCCATGCCAAAGAATGTAGAGATAAGGCTGGATCCTCCCGAACTCAGAAAAGGAAGCGGTATTCCTATGATCGGCATTATCCCGATAGTCATGCCGATATTTATGACAACCTGTGTAAACATCATAAAACCTACCCCTGAAGCCAAAAGCATTCCAAAGCTATTATTGGATCCGGAAGCTATATGGAAGCATCTCCAGATAATAAAACCAAGAAATATAATAACAAAAAACCCTCCAACGAAACCTAATTCCTCCCCTATGACAGAGAATATGAAATCGGTATGGTGCTCTGGGACATAATTCAAATTCGTCTGCGTACCAAGAAATAGGCCCTTTCCGGTAAGTCCGCCGGAACCTATTGCCATCTTGGACTGATAAAGATTATATCCGGCTCCTCCAATAGAGACTTCGGGCCTTAAAAAAATGAGTATCCTGTCAAGCTGGTACTGTTTTATTATTCCCATCTGAAGGGCTCCCAAAAAACCTCCGGCTGTTATCGCCAATATGCCCAGGATATAGAAGAAATTTGCTCCGGAGATAAAAAGCATTCCAATAAATACCAGTATAAATATCAGGGCGGTCCCAAAATCAGGTTCCTTGAGTATCAGGACTATATAAATGGCTGCCGCTATTGATGATAATATGACTTTTTTAAAGGATATATGGTTCACCTTCTCGGTTTTCCGTTTTGACAGTATTGCTGAAAGGGTGATTATCATAAATACCTTGGCAAATTCTGACGGCTGGACCGGGAAGAGCCCGAGGTCTATCCAGCTCTTTGAGCCATGTACCTCATATCCAAATATTAATACTGCAATAAGCGACAGAAGTCCGATAATACCGGGTATCCACCATAGATCCTTTACCTTCCTGTAATTTAAAAACTGTAATGCCAAAAACAAAAATAAGCCTGCCCCCAGAAATATTGCCTGTCTCTTTAAATAATGCCGAGGATCAAGTATGGTTCCCGGCACCAGACTCTTCGTGGCGCTGTATATTATAAGGACCCCGAAGGATGCCAGGATAAGCACAGCAAAAAAGAAAAGGATATCAAATTTGATCTTCCTTCCTCCCCTTGAAGAATTAATATCCCCGGGCGGCCCGTTATATTTATTTCTACTACTTTTATACATCAACTTTGATCCAATCCAAACAGATACCTGTAAATCTTTTCCGCTATTGGCGAAGCATTGCTTCCTCCGCCTCCTGCCTGCTCAAGCATCACAACTATTACATACTCTGGATTTCCGATAGGGCCATAACTGGCAAACCAGGCATAATCCTGTTTTCCATACACTTCAGCAGTTCCTGTCTTTCCCGCTATCGGAATCTCGCCGGTGGGAAAATCCCTGAATGTATAAGCCGCGGTGCCTCCGGGGCTTGTAACCATGTCAAATCCGTCTTCAATGATCTCCAGATAATATTCATTCAGTTCAATATCCTTCCAGTTTAGAGTAGTGCTCCCGGCATAGATATCTCCATATGGATCCCTTATTTCTTTTATTAGATGCGGCTCATACTGTATGCCCCTGTTTGCGGCAGTTGAATAAGCCATAGCCATCTGAAGAGGGGTCACAAGCAGGTCTCCCTGTCCTATTGACATATTGACAGTATCCCCCGGATACCAGACAGTGTTTTCTATCCTGTCTGCGAAATATTCCTTTTTCCAATCACGGTCAGGCACCAGCCCTCCATCTTCAAAAGGAAGATCTATTCCGGTCCCCTGCCCAAAGCCAAACATTCTTGCATATTTTTGGAGAAGCTCTTCAATATTATCCATCTTTACAAGAAGTCCGTAGCCTATTTCATAAAAATATATATCGCAGGAATTCTTGATCGCCGCTCTCATGCTCAGGCTCCCATGACCATACTTTTTCCAGCAAGATTTTGGAAAATCACTGCCAAGCCCATACCAGATCCCCCTGCATGTAGTTGTTGAATATTCACTTACAATATCTTCTTTGAGTCCCGCATATGCTGTCACTATTTTGAAAACCGAGCCGGGAGCATATGACATGACGGCCCGGTTATTTAAAGGAAAACAATTTTCAGGATCATTTAGATATGCCCAGTCTTCCGGAGATATTCCTCCGGAAAAAATACCGGGATCATAGGTTGGGAATGAGGCCATCGAAAGAACCTCACCATTCCTGGCATTCAGCACCACTACCGCTCCTCCCGGTACATTATAATGCTCATCCGTAT
>CBEVGD010000074.1:0-8913 GCA_965549355.1 uncultured bacterium
ACAAAAACGGCCGATTAATCTTTTTAAGCAGCACAAATTTATTTGTACCGGATGTGAATTTTTTATCATATTTCAGACCCTCGATTATTTTTTCAACATTTATTTTTGGTATTTTATATGGAATTCCCAGCTTTCTAAAAAACTGTTTTATTCTTTCTTTCTCGCTTTCCTTAGAAATTCCCATAGTAACAGAGATCTCCATTGCCGCCATCATCCCCATGGCTACAGCCTCGCCGTGGCTGACCCCCTTTAATCCCGATGCGTTTTCTATGCTATGTCCGATAGTGTGTCCGAAATTAAGAAGATTCCTGTAGCCGCAGTCAAATTCATCTTTTTCTACCACTTTGACCTTGATCTCTGCACATCTGTATATAATATCAATAAATTCATCGTGCTTCACAAGTCCTGAAAGCCGATATTCATTTTCATTTATAATCTTTTCAAGTATTCTTATTATCTTCATGTCAAATACAAGGCCGTATTTGACTATTTCTCCAAGACCGTTTACCACCTGTCTTTCATCAAGACTCTCAAGCAGCAGAGGGTCCATTATTATCATATGCGGCTGATAAAAAGAACCAATAATATTTTTTATTCCCATAAAATTTACTACTACTTTTCCTCCTATGCTGCTGTCTACCTGGCCGATAATAGTCGTGGGCATCTGTATTAATCTGGTACCCCTATGAAAGGTAGAAGCAATATATCCTGCAGTATCTCCGACTACTCCGCCGCCAAAAGCAATAATTATATCATCTCTGTGAAAATCTGAATTTACAAGCTTTGAGTAAACGGGCTCAATATGTTCCAGAGTCTTATACTCTTCACCGTCCCCCAGGGAGATAATGTCATATTTGACTCCTATTGAATCGCATAATGTGTTTATTGATTCGCTATAAATACCATTAATTGTATCATTTGTGATAAGCGCCACTCTGTTAAACCCGGTAAAATAATTTTTTATGATGGCGGAAGCTTCTCCCAATATGCCTTTTTTTAAATATATATTGTATTTTCTGAGTGCGGTTTTTGCTGATATTTTTTTCATATTATATGGGTCACATAATTTATTGCACTGATGCTATGATTCTTTCAATTGTATCTTCCGGGGATATTTTTTCATTATTAATAATAATATCCGCATACCCGGAGTACAGCTTCTCTCTTGCATCTATAAGTTCGTGTATTCTTTCATTTCTCTTTTTGTCCGGAAGCAGCGGCCTGTCCATGGACCGGAAAAGTCTTTTAACTGCCTCAAGGGGAGAAACCATAAGATACACCACATAACTATTCTTAGAGATGATCTTCATATTTTCTCCCCTTAATACTACGCCGCCCCCACATGCAAAAACACAAGCCTTATTATATGCTATCTTCTTTATTGTTTTTAATTCGATATCCCTGAAGTGATCTTCACCTGATTCTCTAAATATATCATTTATTTTCCTCTGCTCCGAAATCTCTATTAGCTCGTCCAGATCAAGAAATAAATACCCTATTCTATCGGCCAGCAGTCTGCCTGCAGTAGTTTTTCCGGAACCCATAAATCCAATAAGTGCTATATTGTTTTTCATCGTTCAGATATTTTTAAGATATTCTTTATAGTTATTGAGATTTTCCATTATCTCATCTATATTATCACTCCCGAATTTTTCCTGCAGGGCATCCAGCAGCTCAATAGAGACAACTGCTTCTCCGACCACAGCGGCACTCGGCACGGCACAGGTATCGGATCTTTCTTTGAGGGAGGTGGATTCTTCTTTACTGAGCATATGCACAGTTTTCATTCCTTTTGTTGTTGTAGGAATGGGTTTCATCACAGCGCCGATTATTATATTCTCGCCATTTGTCATGCCGCCCTCAATTCCCCCGGCATTATTAGTATTGCGGTAAAACCCATTTTTATTGCTGTGGTGGATCTCATCATGGAAATTAAGACCCGTAGATGCTCCTGATTTAAAGCCGCTGCCGATCTCAAAAGCTTTTATGGCAGGGATACTCATTACTGCAAAAGCCAGCCTTGCATCCAGACGCTTATTCCATTCTGTGTAACTTCCGAGTCCTAAAGGTAAATTTCTTGCTATTATCTTAAAGCTCCCGCCTATGCTGTCACCGCTATTATGTGCATTATCGATGGCTCTCATCATTTTTTTTGAAATCTTTTCATCGGGGCACCTTACTTCAGAATTTTCGATCCTGGCTGTGAAAGTCTTATCCCATATGGCTGGATCTGCATCCAGAGCGATATCGCCTATTCTATCAACATAGCTTACAATATCTATATTCAACATCCGAAGAGCCGCCAATGCAAAGGCTCCTATACACACTCTTGCGGCTGTCTCGCGCGCACTGCTTCTCTCGATGACATCTCTGATTGTGTTAAGGCGGTATTTCAGCATCCCGCTCAGGTCAGCATGTCCCGGCCTTGGGGTAAGAATATTTTTTTCCTTCTTTGTGATGCCCTTTTCGGGCATTATGTCCATAATATCCTTCCAGTTTTCCCAGTCCCTGTTTTTTATAATAAACGAGATGGGCGAACCAGTGGATCTGCCTTTTCTTATACCCGAGATCAGATCAATCTGATCTTTCTCTATGGACATCCTTCCGCCGCGGCCATACCCCTTCTGTCTTCTTGCAAGTTGGTGGTTGATAAAATCGATAGAGACGGGGATTCCGGATGGATAATCAGATATTATTCCGGTAAGACCCTTTCCATGAGATTCTCCTGCAGTCATGAAATTCAAACTTTACTCTTCCTTCCTGCTAATCGCGTACCATGTCGCCTATAAACAAAGTCAGAATCTCGTCTCCTTTAAGTATGCTCACAGAAGTCTTATTAATGGCCTGAATCATATATATCTCATTAAAAACTTGTTTAACTGTCAACAGATACATGCGATCATTAAATCTTAATTCACAATAGCTCTTATCATCTTCTGTATATATGCCTTCAAGTATTAATATATTTTTTTCAGCGCTGTCTTCATCTTCAGCATAGAAGGGTTTAAAGGGATTATTAAGCTCATCGGCAATCGAACTTATGGGCCGGTTGACATCATAGCTATTTTCCATTTTTAGATCAAGGGTTCCTATGCTCTCCACTTCCATCTCATCAATCCTGATGTCCCTTACCTTGAGTGATGATGTGCCTGTATATGTCTCCTTTGCCATAGCATTTATAGAACATGCGACACTGCCCGGCATTATTAATAAAATCAATAACGCTGATATAAATATTACTCAGAAAAATATTTTTTTATTAAATCCCATACTATTATCTATAATATTGATTATTAAAATATGTTTTTACTGTAATATAAGTCAAAAGTTCATTAAAATCAGATGAAGGCGCCTGCATAAATACATTTTCTAAATTCATTATTCTGGGCATTATTTCAACAGTATTAATAAAATTCAAAATTTGATAATAAGAGCCTTCCAGGATTACATCTATGGTGATTTCCACCACAGGCGTTTTTGTTATTTCAGCTTCGTCGATCTTTGATTCAGTAAAGACCATATTGCTGATATTTACTTCGGTATATCTGGCAATCTCGTATAATTCATTAGTCAGCAGCAGGGTTTCATCCCCATCAGGAAGCTCCATTGCCAGTTTCCGGTATTCTGCGTTCAAAAGATAATACTTATCCCTGTTTTTCACATAAGTATCCAGCTCTGCATTGAGACTATTATTCCTTTCTTCCTCTCCAGCCAGTCTGGCCAGATGGCTGCCGCTTCTGACCAGCACCGGCCTTACTATCAGGAGCAGTATAAATATCGATAGTATAAATATCGATGCTATTATTACTATTTTATAAATATTTCTCATATCTTTTAATAGTTAACTTTCGAGTTTTCCAAGTTCGCTGTCAAGAACATCTTCGTCGTCAGTCTTTTCTTCTTGTTTGACATCTTCAGTAAAGGGTTCAATATCCCAGAAAGTATCTATGGTAAAATTAATTACCTCTTTATCTATTTCAGGTATAGGAGTATTTACAATATTCTGGATCCAGACGCGTTCTATGCCGTCAATCTTTTTTAATTCAATTGCAAGCTTCAATACATCTTTGTACTCCAGAGCATCGCCGTTTATAGAAAATGATATGATTTGCTTCCCCACTTTTGATACTTCTCCATCTTTGTATTCTTCCAAAAATGAATAAAGCAATTTCCCCTGCCCGTCAAATATCTTAAGGTACACACCTTCTGGTACGAGCCTGCCTATATCATATAATATTTTTGACCAGATTATCTCATTTTTTTGTAAATCTTTGATGAGTGTCTTTTTTTTGTCCACCTCATCATTAAAACCGCTATATACTTTTAGTTTATTTACCTGGTCCTGAATCTTCATATTGATGCCTTCATATTCACTCAATCTTGATGACAGCGTATTATCTATATCAAAGATTAATAATGAGACAAGTACCGCAGCAAGGAACAGCAGTATCACGAGCACTACGAAAATATTGAGCACTACGCTTTTAACATCTCTTTTTTTCTCTTCCTTTGGAAGAAGATTTATTGTCCTTTTTATCACTTTTTCATACCTCTCAATGCCATTCCAATAGCCAGAGGGTCAAGCACCCGGTTTATATCTATATCTTTATAGATCGCATTTTTATTTATTAAATCCATAGAAAATTTATTAGAGATGCCGAGCCGCTCCACTTTATAATTTATCTTATGCTGAATATATTTGTCAATATTCTTCAGATCTTCTCCTGCAAGCACTATTTTTTCAATCTTTGATTTTGGATTCTCCTGTAGATAATGTTCAATCGACATTCTTATCTCATTCATAATATTATCTGCCGTAGCGCCTATTGCCCTGTTTATATTAGCATCCTGTACTACCTGTTCAGGCTCAACAGATGATTTCTTCTTTACGGTTTTTCTTTTGTCCGGCTTATCTTTCTTAGCGGCTCCTCTTTTGTCATCTTTGCCCTGAGAAGGCTTACTTTCCGATTTTGATTTTTTTACGATATCCTTCTTTTCAAAGAGACTTTTAAAATCATAATTATATAATATTTCTCTTGAAATATCTTTATCCAGGCCTGTCATTCTCTCAATATTGTCAACAAAAGTTGTAGCAGAACTGGAAAGGAGTCTGGGAAATTTCAAAGTATCATTTTCAATAATCTCTATAATCGATATTTCAGGACCTATATTGACTGCGCAAAAAGCCTTCTCATTGTTGGATAGATCATATAAATACTCTATTGTCCGGAAGAGTGAAAAACAATTAAGATCAATCGCGCTGGCGATAAGGCCCGCTCCCCTGACTGCTTCAATGACATTTAAGATCATACTCTTCATCGCGCCTACAAGCATGATCCTGGAGCTGCTTTCTGTTTTATCCAGTATATAGTAATCGTAAAGAATATTATCTTTGGGTATGGGTATGAAATCATTTATCTGATACTTCAATGAATTGCTTATTTCATCATCGGAAACAAGAGGAAGCTCTACTTCTTTTATTATTGCTTTTAGATTTGAAAGACCTATAAAAACAGTTCTGCCGGATATTCTATATTTTTTCCATGCTTCTCTCAGGCCTCTGGAAAGCACAACCGGATCCTGCAGCTCGCCCTTCTGGATAGCTTCTGCAGATATTTCAAAACGGGCTGCATTTTTTATCATTGCCCCTTTTCGGGCACCCAGCAGCTCCACTACTGTTATTTTATTTGAACTTATGTCAATTCCAACCGATAACATATTCAGCACACCCCGGCCTTATAAGAAACTTGTATACCATTTTAAAATATTATCGCCCCAAAATAAAGCAGTAATACTTCCAAACGAAATAAAAGGGCCAAATGGTATAGTCTGTTTGAATTTTCTTTTTTTAATAATAACAGCAATTCCGAAAACCACCCCTGATAAAAATCCCAGAAAAAGCCCGGTAATCACATTTTTTACCAGAAAAGCGCCGATCATTAGAGTTAACTTAACATCTCCCATGCCCATCCCCCTGGGACATATCAGATTTATTATAAGCATAAATGCAAAGGCCCCGGCAGAAAATGCAAGAGGCTGCCACCATTTATCAGGATTGATAAAAATATTAAGCCCGAGGCCTATGATAGTGAGAGGGAGTACGATTATATTGGGGATTATCCTGAATTCAATATCAATAAATGAAACTGCGATCAGGGCGCTGCACAGGATAATTCCAGCTATCATTTGAATGCTGAGACCAAAATAAAAAAAGTTTAAAACAAATAATAGGCCCGTCACCAGCTCGACCAGGAAAGTAGATAAGGATATCTTCGCCCCGCAATTCCTGCATCTGCCTTTAAGGACCATATGAGATATAAGGGGAATATTATCATAGAATGCTATTTTAGTCTTACACCCCGGGCAATAAGAACCGGGGCTGATTATAGATAATTTTCGCGGGATCCTGTATATTACCACTCCAAGAAAACTGCCCACTACTATACCGCATATGAAAAATACTATATATAATACTATATCAGGCCACCCCATATTTACCACTTTTTTACTGTCTTATTATTACAAATATTCTATTATTATTACTATATTATAGGCTTTATTTATACTACACTTATAAAATTATATAAATCTAATAAATTTGTATAAAATTAATTAGATTTTTGTATATTAACATTTTTTTATTATCCAGTCAAAAACAAAATTATTTTAATCATTAAAAATCAGGTGTTTTTTGTTAACCTGAAGTATTTTTTAAATACAGCGATTAATATTTTCGGCCTATATAAAAAAGGGCAGTTTCCTGCCCTTTTTTATTCTAATCTTTACTTATTTACTTTATTCGCCGGTAAATGCACCATCTAACATAGTGATCACTGTACCGCCACCGGGACTGGTCAAAGTATAAGTTGCTCCGGGATCAGCTGAAACATATGTATAAGCTGTTCCCCAGGCATCTAATGACGGCACATCTGTCATATAGCCGGGGGTTTCCAACATGGGTATCATTAGTACCATTGTTGCAGCAATCGGAAAATGTCCCGTATCTGCTTCATATATTGCTATAGCTGTACCAATATTCAGCATCTCCGATCTTGTAGCCTGTTCTCTTGCCCTGTTTCTGAGCGCAAGATAACTCGGAACGGCAATACCTGTAAGTACCGCCAGGATGATAATGACTACCATCAATTCAACAAGCGTAAAACCCTTTTCCTTTTTGTACATTCTGTTATAAAACCACTTCATTTTCTTTCCTCCTCTATTATTAATTTGTTCTTACATTAATTAATTATACCCATAATTAATTATTTCAGACAATATTTATAAAAATATTTTATAAATATATATTTAATTATATTTTAAAGTTTATATATGAAATTAATATAAGACAATATATATTTATACATTCAATAATTAATTATTATATATCGGTACTTAAATGTAATTGTTTGAATTTAACTATGCATGTATAACTTATACAGGTTCCTGAATTTCAGCATATGATGCAGTTAAAGGATTCAGTCAGCAGGCATTGAATATTGCAGCAGCGGAATTAGAAGATTTCTATCCAAAATTTTCTCTTAATTTATCTATTGAATCCTGTATGTTCCGTGATACGGATTTCTGTGATATACCCATTTTCCCCCCGATCTCTTCCTGGGAAAAACCAAGGACATACTTAAGTATGAGGATTTTTTTATTCAATCCCTTCAATTTATCTATAGCATCCCATAATAGTATCCTGTCTTCCATGACAAGATCAAAACTGCTTGGCGCTCTTGACTTTATAAGGCTCCTGTCAGGAATATCTGAATTATCACCCGGTAGTTCATCATCAAATGAAGATTCATAGAAAGATGCCTCTCTCGCCCTGAGGATCTCATCTATACTGTCTATTGAAACATTTATTCCCACTGAAATCTCTTCCTTGGTCGGATAGCGGTCATTTTTAGACTTAAACTTCACTACAAATTCATTTAAAATAGCATTAATTTTCCACAGCCATCTCGGTATCCTGACAAGATTAGTATCTCTTATATAGTGTTGTATCTCACCCCTGATACAGTAATATGCAAATGTAGAAAATTTGTTTTTTTGTTTGGCGTCAAATCTGTTTATTGCTACCAGGAGTCCCGTAAATGCTACCTGCACGAGATCATTGATGCTGTGCTTGGGGTTCTTAAATTGATGTGCTATCTTATATACAAGTTTTTTATTTTTTTCTATTATGATTTCCAACAGCCCCGCACTATTATATTTGCTGTAGTTCTCTATAAGCTCTTCTACGGGGAGTTTTTCAAATCTTAATGGATCAAAATCAGATATATTCTTGCTCATAATCACATCGCCTGATAAATATTAAATAATGGCAGATACATAGCTATTACAATGGTTCCCACCAGGAGAGCTACAAGTAGAAGCATCATGGGTTCCAGTATAGTGAGAAGCATCTCAATCGAGCTTTCCACTTCAGAATCATAAAATTCTGCTATTTTTAGCAGATTCGTATCAAGCGTACCGGTCTTCTCGCCAACAGCTATCATCTGAACCATCATGGCCGGAAAAATTTTGTATTCCGACATAGGCGTTGAGATGGTCTCACCTTTTCTTATGTTTTCTTTTATATCTTTAATAGCATTGTCTACCAGCATATTATCAGTAACGCCTCTTACAATATCCAGCGCCGATAGTATCGGGACCCCCGCTATCATAAGGGTGCCGAGGTATTTGGCAAATCTTGCCAGGGCCATTTTTTTTATGACGGGCCCCATCTTTGGGATCTTTATTCTAATGGTATCGATAGTTTTTCTACCTCCGGGGGTCCGGCTGTATCTACGGAAAAGAAATCTCCCCCCGACACCCGCAACTATTAGAAAGACATAGAAGTATATACTTTTAAATATATCGCCTACCCAGATAACTGCTCTCGTCATTGCTGGAAGCTGTACCCCCAGG
>CBEVGD010000075.1:0-8705 GCA_965549355.1 uncultured bacterium
TTTATGGCACTCAATTCTACAGACCCCCAAATCCTCCCAAAGAAGAAAGGATGGAGGATCTTGAAAACGTTAAGAAATTGGGTTTTAACATCATTAAGATATTTGCAGAATGGAATTGGATAAACTATAAAGAAGGTTTATATGATTTCGAAGATCTTATTGAGATTATTGAGAAAGCATTGGATCTTGAAATATATATTGATATAAATACCAGAATAGAACAGGCGCCTTATTGGCTGGCAGAAAAGTATCCTGATTCTCATTATGTTAATAGCAATAAATTAAAAATTGAATTACAGACCCGCGGCAATACTGCTACAGGCGGATGGCCCGGCTTATGCTTTGATCATCCGGGAGCAAAGCTTGAAGCTCAAAATTTTTTGATTCAGTGCGCAGAAGTACTGGGTGAGTATGAAAATGTCCTGATTTTTGACTGTTGGAATGAACCGCATATAGAGCCATCTATCGTTTCTCAAAGTTCAGGCATCCAGGAGGGTTTATTTTGTTATTGTGAGAATACCATCAGAGCTTACAGGGAATGGCTGAAAGATAAATATAAGTCTATTGAAAATTTAAATGAGAAATGGGTAAAAAGGTTCAGAGATTTCAATGACATTAATCCGCCAAGGCTGCTAATCGATTATGTTGAAATGACGGAATGGCGTAAATTCATGACCTGGTCCATGGCTGATAAAATGAGATGGAGATATAAGAGCCTGAAGGACAATCTGGCAGATGAAAAGTTTGTTATGAGTCATTCCAGCGTTGGCGGTATTTCAGCAGGTTTTTCAATTTATGGCGCTGATGACTACCAGCTGTCTGAATCTCTGGATATGTTTGGTTTATCATTGTTCCCGCTCTGGGGAAAATCTAATATCTTAGATGTCTGCATGCATATATCCCTAATAAGGAATATGGCCAGAAAAAAGACCTGTATCAATACTGAACTGCAGGGGGGCCAGGCACACAGCGTGCCAAGCGGCCTGAGCAGAGGCAAGGCTCCGCAAAGAAATGATTTAAGATTATGGAATTTTATAGATCTGGCATTTGGCCTAAAGGGTATAATGTACTGGCAATATAGAGGAGAAATGATAAGTCAGGAAGCGCCCGGGTTTGGCCTGGTAAAAAGAGACGGAAGCTTCACGGAGAGAAGCGATGAAGCCTCAAAACTGTGCAATTTTATGAATAAGTACCCATTATTATTTAATAAATACATCCCCGGGAAAAGCGATATTGCCATCCTGACAATTCCAAATTCCTATTATCTGAATTTTGCCTCTGAATCAAATGAAAAATTTTCCATAGATTCTTTTAAAGGCATCCACCGGTTTCTATTAAAAAATAATATTTATCCGGAAATATTAGTTGAAGAGATGTTAAAAGAAAAAATATCTGAATATAAAGTTATATTCCTGACGCTGCCAATGGTTCTAAATGGTGAAGTTTCAGGACTGCTCAAAGAATTTGTAGAGAAAGGCGGGATTTTAATTTCTGATTGTGCTGTTGGCATATTTGACGAATACGGAATGGCCCCAGTAACTGTCCCATCATTTGGACTTGATGAAATTTTCGGAGCCACTCAAAATGAGCTAAGATATTTCGATGATTTTAACAGGGAAGAAGGCATAGGAGAAATACCCTCCGGGCTCCTTTTAGAAAGTAATGAAAAGCCGGAAGAAAAGTCCGGTGTTTTTTTCAATGGAGTAAACAAATTAAAATCACACAAATTAAAAGTGACCATGTATCTTGAAGACTATGATCTTACGACAGCTGAACCTATATTAAAATATGAAAATAAAATTGTAGGAGCATCCAATAAGTATAAAAAAGGCAAGACTTATCTGATCGGGACCTCATTTTGCCAATCGCTCTTAGCTGAAGATACGGGTACGGAAAATGCGATTTTAAAAATATTAAACGATGAAGGAATCGTAAATTCAAAAAATAACGGCCTGTTGATATTTGACTTGAATGTTGACGGTATAGAAATGAAAAGTGTAATAATTATAAATAGCGGGAAGGAGAAGGTAAAACAGAGTATTTCCTTTGGGAAAAAGATAAAAATAATAGATAGTTATAATAAAGATTTCCAATATACGCTATCCGGTGAAAATCTTTCTTTTGAAATAAATCCCGAAGATGCAAACTGTATAATATATAAATAAAGTGAACGAAGAAGGAGAACAATAACTATGGCGGAACAGATGAATAAGAGGCAGAAGGATGAACTGAAGGAGCTGCTCCGAAACTTCCATGAGGACGGATTCTTTCAGTGGCAGTTCTCCAATGAGGACCATAAGAAGCGCTGGGAAGAATGGCAGTACAATGAAGAGAAGTACTGGGGAGGTTTCTCGCGTGAGCATTTTGATGCTGACACATACACGCTGCCCGACTGGGCGATCGGGCCGTTTGAGAAATATGACGGCAATCCGGTTCTGGCGCCTGATCCCAATGGATGGGATTGCGGCCACTTCGGCGGCGGCGTTCATAACGGGTCCGTATTGAAAAAGGATGGGGGTCTTTATTACCTTTATCGCGGTGAGTTTCCTATGCCCGATGAACAACGATTTGAGTCGAGAAGGAA
Source organism: uncultured bacterium (assembly GCA_965549355.1). Lineage (GTDB taxonomy): Bacteria > Actinomycetota > Humimicrobiia > Humimicrobiales > Humimicrobiaceae > M55B120. Next base: position 2,585 of record CBEVGD010000075.1, read on the forward strand.
GACCGGATTTGACTATCTCTGCGATATCGGTGTCGCGTTCAGTGAAGACGGCATCCATTTCAAGCGTCTGGCGGGCCCTGTAATGGGCAGTCCCGGGGATTGGATGTTCAGCTTTGAGGATGTCAATTGCATTGAACATGAGGGCCGTTACTATATGTATCTGAACCGCTGGGACTGGGAGCGTATTAATGACCCATCCGTATGCGGGATATATCTTGCAGTATCGGATGATCTTATCCACTGGGAGCATAAGGGCCTGGTATTCCCGAAGGCCAAACGGATTCACCGGAATGGGACCGTACTTCAGGATCCGAACAACCGGGCCGTGCGTGATGCCAATGGCCGGTTTGTCATGTATATTAATAATCAGCTAATCGCCTATTCCGATGATCTATTGCATTGGGAGTCCAAAGAACTGGACGCCGTCTGGCCCGGCGGGGAATGCGCCATGGCTTTTGCTGATTACCATCCAGCGAACAAGGACCATCTGGTATTATTCACCGGTGGAAATCATACGGGACATTTCTATGCCAAAGGGGAAGTATTGTTTTCCATGAAGGACCCGGAACGGCCCATTGACTGGCTGCCCAGGCCCGTATTAGCGGCAGATGCTAAGATTCCGTATGAAAATGGATTATCGGCGGAACCGCCGCACGAACCGGTCTCCTACTGGCGGGACACGGTATTTATCTGCGGCATGACAATTTTCAAAGGCAAATGGCATGCCTACTATGGCGGCAGCGAGTACTATACCTGTTTGGCGACAGGCAGGATACATAAGTGATCGATATATTAATATTAGTTGAGCAGAGATCCATGCAGATATTCGGGCTGCCGGGCCCGGGGCACACAGGGGATTGATGTATTAAGATTGGTTGGATTTTGAGAGAAAGGTTATTATGATGACATCGCGTGAACGATTTTTAGCGGCAATACGAAATGATATACCGGACCGCGTACCGGCGGCACCGGACATCTCCACTTATATACCGATGAGGCACTCCGGTTTGACCGATCAGGATTTCTGGATAGACTGCAAAGATAATACCCCGAGGTGGCTGGCATATTTGGAAACAGCAGATTATTTTGGCATGGATGCCTGGACGGGTGCTGCATTCGGATTGCCAACTATCGATGAACCTGCCCGGTCTGAATGGAAGAGTGAGTCCATAGTGGACAGGGTGAGAGATGTATTGGTGCAGACGACAACTGTGAAAACCCCTGACGGGGAATTAAAAGAGGTATATGTCTGCCACCGCGGCGACCAGGCCGCCCCCTCCGAGAGGTTAATCAAGGATCTGGCGAAGGACTTCCGGAAGTTCAAGCATACGCAGCCGATGCCGAAGGCGCTTGATCAGAAGATGCTGCAGACATACCGATCGGCCTGCCGGAAGCGGAACTATGCATTTGGCATAACAGTTACTTATCCGGGTTTCCATGCGTGGAACAGTTATGTTCACGGCGGCGTCGAGACATTGACCTATGCTGAGATGGACAACCCGGGAATCCTTCAAGAGTGGTTTGAGTTGGATATGGAACGCGGTACGCTATTGATGGAATTGGCCCTTCAGGCGGATTTGGACTATATTCTATTCGGAGGTTCGGGTACGATCACGATGGCCTCGCCTGGATTAGCCGCCAGATATGCCATTCCCGCTCTCAAGAAGTGGTCCAAAATGGCGAAGGATGCCGGTTTGCCAACCATGCTTCACAGTTGCGGCAAGAACCGCGTTCTTGCCGATATGCTTGTGGCAGAAACAGACGTCGGCATGCTCAATCCGCTCGAGATACCGCCCGCGGGCGATATCGACCTGGCGGAGATCAAGCGAACATACGGCCACTGTCTTGCCTTTATGGGAAACCTGCATACTACAGATGTGATGTTGAATGGAACACCGGAGATTGTCAGGGAAAAGGCTATTGAGGCAATGCAGGATGCTGGACGCGGCGGGGGCTTCATTCTTTCCACCGGTGATCAGTGCGGCCGCGACACTCCGGATGAGAATATCTTTGCGATTGTCGAGGCAGCTAAAAAGTATGGACGGTACGACCCGGCAACCGGCGAATTGCCGGACTTGCCAGGCTCCAACAAGCAATAGAAGCATACAGGTGTCTCTTAGAGCCTGGAATCAGTGTCTGATTTTACTGGGATTTATAAATGTATGAAAAACTGCGGGGATAAAATGTGAAAAGAAGCTATTGAGCGGAATATTTTATTGACCCGCTAATGGTACTCATTGTATGATGACATAATAACTTTAATATAGATAGGAGTATGCCCCCGGCTCTCGTGACTGCAATATATAGGGGTACAAAAATTAAATATGCATCATAAAGTATAAAAAAATGGATTACAAAATAGATAAAACAATACCAATACCATACTATTATCAAATAGAGCAGAAAATAAAGGAAGCAATAGAAAAAGGCGAATTAAAGCCGGAACAGTTCATACCTTCCGAAAGAGAACTTTCCGAAGGATTCGGTGTAAGCAGGATAACTATAAGAAAAGCCTTAGAGGACCTATCGATAGAAGGAAAAATAAAAAAGATCAAGGGCAAAGGTGCAATTATTACAAAACCTAAAATCGAGGGCCAGCTTTTTAATAAGTTAATAGGTACATATAAGGATCTTAAAGATAAAGGCTTTAAAATTACGAATAAAATTTTAGATTTTAAAATAATAGAGCCCGGTGAATCAGTTAAAAAGAAATTAAATCTATTGTCCCGGGGAAAAGTATATAGATTTGAGAGGATCAGATTTTTGGATGATGAGCCATATCATTATTCTGAAACTTTTATACCGCAGAAAATATGCCCGGATTTTGATCACAATATTTTAATCGATAAATCTTTAATTGATGTACTTGAAAAAAATTATAAATTAAAAATCTATAAGCTCAGAAGAGTGCTTGAGGCAGATATTGCTTCCAGAGAAGAGTCAGAGCTGTTTAAAATTAAAATAGGTTCGCCAATCCTAACTTTTTATAATACTGCATTTCTAAAAAATGGAACCCCTATCGAATATACATTAAATAAAATCAGGGGAGATATGTCTAAGTTTGAGATTGAAATAAGTTTGGAAGGTGTTGAGAACATCAGACATGATATTAAAAATAACTGACGAGTCATCATACCATCGGTTTACATGTTATATATGCTCTAATAAAATTAAGAAGATAATCGGATGAGTAGTCATGAGTAATATTGCAGGCATCAAGAACACCGGAAAACCTGATTTTGCAGTTACTCTTTGCAATCATTGGAGTTATATAGGAATAGGCTGGACCCTGGGTATTGAGTCTTGCGTAACGTCAATAAATGATAGCCTGACTGTCGCTGAAGAGCCATTGTGCATAAAAACATGCATAAATTTAGATGCAGCAGCCTATGAGCTTATAAAGAAGAATTTTCCGGAGGTCATTGACGATCTGAAAAAGCATCTTAAAACCGGAAAGGTTGAAATAATAGGCGGCACGTACAGCCAGCCGCTTGGATCAATGATCGGAAACGAATCAAATATCCGGCAACTGGTAATGGGCCGCGAGGTCATAAAAAAGTGTCTTGGAGAGGATGTGGACACCTTTCTGGAGGAAGAGGAATTCAGCCATCCGCAGCTTCCGCAGCTTCTTAAATTAGCAGGATATAAGTATGCGAGCCTTGCCCAGTGCGACACAGTGGGAACTTCGGGCATACCGCGGGTGGAGCTGAATTGTTTCCTGTGGCAGGCCAAAGATGGCACCGTCATCCCATGCATACCCAAAAACTCATTATTTCTACATCCGCCAGTTGTAACTGCTGATATAGATTATTACGAGACACCCGAAGGCAGGGCCAATATAGATGAATTGAAAAAATCAGGAGTCCCGCTGGCGGTGGTATGGACAGAGTTTGGGTGGGAACCGCTTGGCGAGATACAGGTTCATACTAAGTTTGATACTGAGAAATATAGCGGCCTGAAACAGAGAAACGATGTCGTATTTTTAACCGTTAGGGAATATATGGATAAATACGCAAAGCCCGCCAACACCATGAAATTTTCCATGGATGATTATGATAAAATACTTCCATGGGGAATAGGCGGAGATCAGTTAAGGGTCAACGACAGGAAGGCTGAAGCTCTGTTGATAACCGCGGAACAGTTTGATGCGTTTTCTTATATGCTCGATCCTGAGAGAAAAATATGTGAGTTTAAGGATATCTGGAAAGATCTGCTTACAGCTCAAAGCCATGATGTATCACTATGCGAGTATTACAATTGGCATCGCCTGACATTTGTTGAAAGAAACAGATTATATGACACTCACGAGATGCTCTGGGGTGCAATAGGCTATACTTACTTAGATAAGGCAATTTCATCAGGAAATAAAATACTGGCCGGTTCCCTGGAGACAATAGCCTCAAAAATCGATTCGTCTACGGATGCACAGGGAGATCTCGCAGTTACAGTATTTAATCCGTGCACCTGGGAAAGGGAAGGGCTCATTGTCTCAACAGGTAAAATATATTTGAAGGATATGTATGCCAGAGGCATAATGATTGTTAACGCACAGGGAAAGACAGTGCCTTCACAGGTGATTTCCTCCAAAACAAATCCTGATTCCAGCATAATTACTGCTGATGTGGCATTTGAAGTTGAAAGTATGCCTGCCTCCGGGTATATTACGCATTATATCAAGTTTACCAGTGAAGCCTTAGAGGAATACAGCACTGGATTAAAAATTAATAAGAAGGATCTTAAGATAGAGAATGATTATGTAAAAATAAGCCTGGATAAGAAAAATGGGAGCATAATCAGTCTTTTTGACAAAAATACGGGCAAGGAGCTTCTTGATTCTGAAGAGCACGGTTTCGCAACATTTAGCGGAAGGGTAAATCAAGAGTATTGCAAACAATTTGGATTGGACAACCTGCCTGAATATTTTGATACTTCCAGCTCCAAAGCTGTCTTTTCGTGGATTGAGGAAGGACCTTTAAAAGCATCGGTAAGCGTACTGCATTCCTATCCCCATATTAGCTTCGAGACATTAATAACCCTTCACTTTAATTCGCCCAGGGTGGAGGTCTCCTGCAGGTTAAGAGCGGTTGCGCCGCCGGCTATTGATAAAAAAGAAGGTGATGTATGGCAATTTGAAGGATACTGGCTTGATTTTTCTCCAGGTTTTGAGCCCAAAAGTATTTACAGAGACATCCCGTTTGGTGTTGAGGCGGCTGCTAAAGATACTTTGCATGGTTTCTCATTTATTGATATGGTCGGTGATGACCGCGCGCTCATGCTGGTGCATTCCGGGACTCAGTATTTCAAATTGAAGAAAGGCAATGTATTCTCAAATCTGCTGATGCGTGAATGGACCCCTGTCTTTACCAGAACATATGGCGGCTGGCAGTCCTACTGTGAATACAAATATTTTCTCATACCGCATAATATTGCTATATCCAATCAAGAACGATTAAAAATGTCTATGGAAATGGATTACAAAGCAAAAACCCTGGTAAAAAGTCCTTCAAAAGGGTCTCTCTCAAAAGAAATGAGTTTGCTTGCAGTCAAAGGAAATGGCATCGTAACTTCTTCATTTAGAAGAAAAGGGGAGAAGGGATTTGAGGTCAGATTGTTTGAAACTGAAGGGAAACATACGAATGCAATTGTTGAATTTGCGATACCTGTAGAAGAAGGATATGAAATTGATTTAACGGGTAATAGGATCAAACAAATAAAAAAAGAGGGCAAAAATTCCTTTGAATTAGTTTTAAAGCCATGGCAAATAGCAACCTTTGAGTTTGCGAACGAACCCAAAGAAAGGCAATAAAAATTCTTGAAGAAATAAAATCTAATTTGTAGAAGTTCACCATCTTTTCTAGTAACACAGAGATAAAGATAAGAAATACTAATATAATGGAAAGATTATTTTAAGAAGTTGGAAGAAGGGCAAACCTACCGGATGCTTTAGAAATAAAGTAAGTGCAAGCAGGATAATATTTAGAGCATTATTAGGATTTAATAACAACCGGAAGGGTAAGCCTTTGAAAGTATTTACATGAAAGAATTGATGGATCCAAATAATAACTATAAAAGAATGAGGTAAAAGGAAATGATTACAGAACGTGAAAATTATATACGAAAT
>CBEVGD010000076.1:0-8243 GCA_965549355.1 uncultured bacterium
TTTTTCAAGATTTACTATTATTTTTTAAGTACAATATTAATAGATTTCATCAAGGTCTATGATTTTTCTAATTCAGGAAAAGGCTTTTTTCTCAAAATAGGTTCGAGCTGCATCTAATAGAGCCAGGGCCTTCTTAAGGCTTAACCATATTATACTTCACAAAATCAGTCTAATTATATAAAATCATATGATAGTTTTGGCATGTAAAGCCTTTCTGCGATCAACACCGGGGAAGCAATTAACAGGATATGAATATGTTTAGGAAAGTCGACAGCAAAGTAGATCTGGTAAAGCTTGAAGAGAAGATACTCCGGTTCTGGAAAAAACAAAAGATATTTGAAAAGACCCTGAAAAAGACTGAAAAGGGAAAGAAATTCGTCTTTTATGAGGGTCCGCCCACGGCAAACGGCGAGCCGGGCGTACACCACATACTTTCAAGGGTGTATAAGGATATATTCCCCAGGTTCAAGACCATGAAGGGCTATCATGTATCAAGAAAAGCCGGCTGGGATACGCACGGGCTCCCGGTGGAACTCGAGATAGAGAAGAAGCTCGGCATCAATTCAAAGAGCGAGATCGAAGACATAGGCATAGAAAAGTTCAACAGCCTCTGCCGCGAGAGCGTTATGAAATATGAAGAGGATTGGAAGAAGCTGACTGAACGCATAGGTTTCTGGCTGGACATGGACAATGCATATTTCACATTTAAAGATGAATATATAGAGACTGTGTGGTGGATACTTAAAAGCATATGGGACAGGGACCTGCTCTATGAGGGCCATAAGATAGTACCTTATTGCCCGAGATGCGGCACGCCTCTCTCTTCGCATGAGATCGCCCAGGGGTACAAGGAAGTAGAAGACTTCTCGGTCATTGTAAAGTTTTCCTTAAAGGATAGGAAAAATACATTTCTACTGGTCTGGACGACGACTCCCTGGACCCTTATATCAAATGCCGCAGCAGCTGTAAACAGCGCCCACACCTATATAGAAGTCGAATATAATGATGAAAGGCTCATCCTTGCAAAGGATCTTGCAGAGGCGGTATTTGGAGAAGAAAAATCATATAAAATAATAGCCGGGCACAGGGGAAGCGACCTTGTATCGATGGCTTATGAACCCGTCTATGACTATGCGGACGGTAATGAAAAAGCATTTCATATAATAGGCGGAGACTTCGTATCAACCGGAGACGGAACAGGAATAGTGCATATAGCCCCGGCCTTTGGCGAGGATGATATGAGGGTCGGCAGGGAAAATAGCCTGCCGGTCATACAGATGGTGGACCTCAGGGGACTCTTTCTTGACCGTGTGGATAAATTTGCAAATATGGCGATAGAAGACGCCAATCCTCTGATAATAAAGGATCTGAAGGAGAGGGGACTATTATTTGAGACAAAGAAATTCAAGCATTCATATCCTTTCTGCTGGAGATGCGATACAAGGCTCATATATTATGCGAAGAAGAGCTGGTATATAGCCACTTCAAAGATAAAGGACAGGCTTCTTGAGTCAAACGAAGATATAAGATGGTACCCGGAACATATAAAGCATGGAAGGTTTGGAAAGTGGCTCGAGAACAATGTTGACTGGGCCCTTACCAGAGAAAGATACTGGGGAACGCCGCTGCCCATATGGGAAGATGAAAATGGCCATAAGGTCTGCATAGGAAGCAGGCAGGAGCTGGAAAAGCTTGGAAAGGACATACCCCGGGACCTGGACCTGCACAGGCCGTTTGTGGACAATATAGTTATCAAATGCCCGCAGTGCGGCCGGGATATGCACAGGGTCACCGATGTAATAGATGTGTGGTTTGATTCCGGATCGATGCCGTTTGCCCAGCATCATTACCCATTTGAGAATAAAGAGGTCTTTGAGGAAAACTTCCCTGCAGACTTCATATGCGAGGCGATAGACCAGACAAGGGGCTGGTTCTATACTATGCTTGCAATATCGACGATGCTGATGGGAAGATCAAGCTTTAAAAATGTCCTGGTCCTCGGCCTTATAAATGATAAAAACGGCCGCAAGATGTCAAAATCAAAAGGTAATGTAATAAAGCCCTGGGACATTCTAAATAAGCAGGGAGCAGATGCACTGAGGTGGTATTTCTTTACAGGGGTGTCGCCATGGCTGCCCAAGAACTTCTCGTCCAAATCAATAGATGAAGTAATAAGAAAATTCATACTTACGCTCTGGAATACTTATTCATTCTTTGTAATATATGCAAACATAGACAGCTTCGACCCCTCTGCCCACAGCCTGTCTGTTTCCGACAGGATGGAGATAGACCGCTGGATCATATCTGAGCTTAATATGACAGTAAAAGAAGTAAACACTCTTCTTGAGGATTTTAATGTGACAGAAAGCGGCCGCCTCATACAGGACTTTGTGGACATGCTTTCAAACTGGTATGTCAGGAGGAGCAGGAGGAGGTTCTGGAAGAGCGAAGAGGATAAGGACAAAATAAGTGCATACCTTACTCTTTATGAATGCCTGACAACGCTCACGAAGCTCTGTGCCCCATACATACCCTTTATAAGCGAGGACATCTACCAGAACCTTGCTGCAGGCAATGAAAAAGGACAGATAAGCGTTCATCTTGAAGATTATCCAGCGGCTGATGAGAGCCTTATAGATAAAGATCTGAGCTTTAAGATGAATACAGCAAGGAAAATAGTGGGGCTTGGAAGAGCCGTAAGGAGCAAAATCAACATAAAGACGCGCCAGCCCATAGAGAAGGCGGCCGTATATTTTGACAGCGGCGGCAAAAGAAAAGATGCAATAAGCCACTTTGAAAATGTCATACTTTCAGAGCTTAATGCCAAAAGGATTGAATTTGTAAGAGATCTGGATGAGCTGGTCGAATATGATATAAAGCCAAATCTTATGCTGGTGGGTAAAAAATACGGGCCGATGATACCGGCCATAAAAAAAGCCCTTTCGGAAATAAGTTCGGTACAGATAGCCCTCAAAGTAAAAAATGAGAAAAATATCAAGCTTGATATCAATGGAAAGGCAGTAGAGCTTGAACCCGAAGAGGTGCTTGTAGAGATAAAGAACAGAGCTGATATGGGAGTAGAGACAGACGGCGAGTTTACTGTGGGACTCTCAACAGAGATATCGGATGAGCTGCTGGCAGAGGGCTTTGCCAGGGAGCTGGTCCATCATATACAGAATCTCCGCAAAGAGGCGGGATTTGAGATAGAAAATACCATAGATACGGCCCTGGAGGCTTCGCAGGCTGAGGAGAAAATAATTGAAGAATACAGAGAGTATATAGCAAAAGAGACCCTTTCGGACAAGATATATGACGTATTTGCAGACGATATGTATATAAAGGACATAAAGGTCAACGGGATAGAAATAAAAATCGGAATCAGAGTAGCGGGGAGTATTGCATAGATGATGAATAAAAGGAAAAGAAATGTGCTTATGAATGTATATTTTTTAATGACAGGTGTTGCGGTGCTCATCCTTGATCAGATCACAAAATATATTGTCATCTCGAAGGTGCCCGGAAATACCGCAATGGAGCTAATACCGGATTTTCTTTATATAGTCAATGTAAAGAATCCGGGAGCTGCCTTTGGCATATTTCAGAACCATACGAAGATACTTACCATAATATCGCTGGTGGCAATAGTTCTCATAATAGTGCTCAAGGTGATCCTTGATCTGGATTATATCTTCTATAATGTCACGCTCGGCTTTATACTCGGCGGAGCGCTGGGAAATCTGGTCGACCGCTTCTTTGTAGGGGAAGTGACCGACTTTATAAGCTTTACAATATTTCCGCCTGTTTTCAATATAGCTGACAGCTTTATTGTAATCGGCTTCAGCTTGATTATAATATTAATATTGAAAGAGTATTTTAAAAAGAACAAAACCCGGGGGAGTTGAGCAAAAAAGACCACGACGGCCAGAATTTTCTAACTGATTCCGCCAGTGCGGGACAGAGAATAGATAAATTTCTATCTGACAATTTAAAGGATGTATCCCGCAGCCGCATACAAAAACTTATTGGTGAGGGAAAGGTGCTTGTGGGAGGCAGCCGTATCTCCAAGCATTACAGGCTTTCAGAAGGCGATAATATCGGGATCTCAGAGCTTAACACGGGCTGCGGCCATGCAGATATCAATCCTGAAGCAATAGAGCTCGATATTATATATGAGGATGAGCATATACTTGTGATATCAAAGGAAGCCGGAATGCTTACCCATCCCGCTTCCGGGAATAATGAACACACCCTCGTAAATGCGCTTCTCTACCACTGCAGGGACCTTTCAAGGCTATCCGGCGATGAGAGGGCGGGGATCGTCCACCGGCTGGACAAGGATACTTCGGGACTGCTTATTGTCGCAAAGAATGAAACTGTCCATTATAAATTATCCGATATGTTTAAGGAAAGGCTGGTCAAAAAAACCTACATAACTCTTGCAGAGGGAAGATTTGAAGAAGAAAAGGGCCGCATAGACCTTCCCATAGGCAGGTCGAGAATCGACAGGAAGAAGATGTCTATTGCCGTGGACAGGGGCAGGAATTCCAGGACAGATTTTGAAGTAATCGAAGAATTCAGGCAGGCAAGCCTTTTGAATGTATATCCAAAAACCGGAAGAACACATCAGATAAGGGTCCATATGTCATATATAGGACATCCCATAATTGCAGATGAAATATATGGAAACAGGCATGCTGCAAAACTCGCCAAAAAAATCGGGCTGAAAAGGCAGTTTCTGCATGCGGCAAAAATAGAATTTGTCCATCCGGCAAGCGGGAAAAAGATGGAATTTTCACTAGGCCTTCCAAAGGATCTTTCGGGCCCGCTTGAAAGATTGAGAGGAGAAGAGAAAATGTAGGCTAAAATATTGATATATTGTAAAATTAGTATAAAAGAAATATTAAAAGAACAGGAGAGAAAATAAATTGGCTAATATCAGAAGAATAGTACTTGATGTTTTAAAACCCCATACACCCGACATTTTAGAGATCGCAAAACAGCTTGCCGATCTGGAGGGCGTCGACGGTGTGGACATATCGCTTATCGAGATGGATCAGAAAGTAGAGAATGTAAAGATAACCTGCGAGGGTGAATCCATAAAATATGAGGAGGTAGAGGAAATAATAAAAGCAAATGGCGCCTCCATCCATTCTTTAGATAAAATCTCAGTAGGCACCAATCTTATTGAAGAAGCAATCACTCATCAGGATTAGAGTCCGGATCCAACTACCGGACAGGGGCTCCCGGACTTTAAGTCGATCTGATTTCCTGCCTCATAAATGCTGTATAGGACAGTGCAAAGCATATGATTGCCAGAGCGATTATTGCTATAAGCTGCGGCCATACCTGTATCAGGCTCTGACCCAGTGACAGGGGACCGGCTATCATACCGGCTATATCGCTTTCAAGCACGGGCTGCAGCATAAAGTGCCCGCCTACAGGAATGAGAAGTATTGCTATTACCTCCATAAACAGTGTTGAAGGCGATATTCTTAAGATAGATTGATTAATAGTATAATTCTGTATCTGTACCGCCGTGGTTGCATTTCCAGGCGGAGCCGCAGCATTTGCTATCGCATTGGCTATAATAGGCAAAAAGAACATCAAAAATATCCATATGGCAATAGCTGTAAGTATGGATGCCGCGGTCTTTTCCATAATAACTGAAAACAATATGGAAAGGCCCATCCAGAATCCGCCATAAACTACGCAGATAAAGATAAAGAAAAATATCCTTAAGATCTCTTCAGAAGTAGGCGGAACGCCTATAGAGGTAAGCCCCACGCCGGCTATTATAAATGCGATACTTGCAATGATTATTAAAAGAGTTGTGACTCCGGCAAGAAATTTTCCGTTTATAACGCTATCCCTGTATATTGGCTGCGACATGAGCCTGGAAAGGTTTCCGCTGTTCCTCTCGCTGTTTATAGCATCAAAACCAAATATTATCCCAATAATTGGAATAAAAAATGATATGAATGATATAAATGAAGGGAGCACGTCCCCTCCGGTAGTAAACAGCCTAAGAAAGACATGCTTATCCAATGCGCTGGCAACTTCATGAATACTCTGAAGAGCTACATAGGTGGAAGCAAGTCCGGCGATGTATATAAGTGCGAGAAGGACCAAAAACTTCTTGCTGGAAAAGTGGTCCTTAAGTTCTTTTCTAAATACAGTTAATACGCTTCTCATATTACTCCTCTTCCTTAAAGTATCTAAGGTATATCTCTTCCAGTACGTCCTGCTTTATTTCCATCCTTGTCATGATAATGGCTGCCCTGGCTATTATCCTGGAAATATCTTCCCTGAGATCCTTATTACAGATCACTGTTATCATATTTTTATCTATTTTTACATCTATTACCGTTGAAAGACTCTTTATGGAAGCAATGATCTCATCCGGGACCTTTGCGAGTTCTATTTCAATACGGTACTTGCCTCCGCCAAAGAGATTTCTTCCCAGCTCGTTTACCGAACCTTCGCCGACCAGCTTGCCGCTTGACATTATACCGACCTTTGTACAGATCTTCTGTATAAGATTGAGCTGATGGGAAGAAAGCAGAAATGTAATACCCTGCTGTTTATTCAGGTCGATTATAGTCTGAAGCATCTGGCTTGCCGCTTTGGGGTCCAGTCCCTCAGTCGGCTCATCAAATATTACAAGCTCCGGTTTTTTTATAAGGACATCTGCTATGCCCAGTCTCTGTTTCATACCTTTCGAGAAGGTCTTAACAAGTTGTTTTTTGTTTGGCAAGAGATTTACCAGGTCAAGGGCCTCATTGATCCTTTCCGGTATTTCCCTGTAGGGGATCCTATTAAGCTCGGCCGTATAGGCCAGATTGCCATTAGCCGACATATCCTCATAAAAGCCGACCTTTTCAGGAAGATAGCCTGTTATGGATTTAACCTTAAGAGGCTCTCTGGTGGAATTGAATCCGCCAACGCTTATGCTTCCCGAAGTGGGCTCTGTAAGGCCGAGAAGCATGAGGATTATGGTAGATTTTCCCGCGCCATTGGGACCCAGAAGTCCGAATATTTCTCCCTTTTGTATTTGAAGGTCAATGTGGTCAACAGCAGTAGTTGTCTCGTCATAGACTTTAGTCAGTTCCTCTGCAACTATAATGTTGTTGTTTTCACTCATATTTTATCTTCTTCCTAATCTTGCAAAAATAATGGCAATGCCAATTATTGCTATTACTATGATTGCTATACCGATAATACCCCAGATAGTCGGAGTCTCAACAGTTATCCTTAGCTCCACATCATCTTCCGCATTTTCGCTATTGACTCTAAATTCGACCATATAATCACCGGCTATAGTCTTGTTAGCGGGTTTTATATTGGCATCTATCTCGATCTCTTCTCCTGCTTCAAGGACTTCTATCTCTTTGGTATCAAAAATAATCTTCCAGCCAGAAGGCTCGGTTGAAGTTATTTTGATATCCTCGATATTTGCAGAGCCATTATTTGTTATGATCAGTGCGTAATGATTATCCCGCCCGGAGGTTACCCTGGTAGAGAGTCTTCCGCCTTCGGTCTTTGTTTTTAGCTCCAGCCCATAGGTGGAGGTGATGATAGCGGTAAACTCCGCAGTGCCTTCCAGGGGATCATTTTCAACACTTGATTTAAGGGTCACAGATATGGGATATTCTCCCGGCTCAAGCTTGATAAGCGGGATAGCAACGACTCTCAAGCTCTCGACTGCACCGTTCTTAAGCTTTACGGCCAGTAATTCAGTTTCTTTCTGGTACTGGGGGGTAGCCGCGGCAAACCATGTATCAGGATATGTGACTATGATGTCAAATTCCTTTTCCGGCCTGTCTTCTTCCAGCCCAATGGGGTTATCGCCCATATCATAGGTAACTGTAAAGTTGAATTCATAGGTGGATCCAAGCTCAGCCTGGATTTTTGGATAAACTACATCAAATTCCAGGACTTCCGGTTCTGGATCGGGAATAATGACTTCCTCTTCGGCATCAGTTTCTTCCGCAGCCAGAAGCACCCCCGGCAGCATTGTCATGATTGACATTATAAATACTATCATCAGGATCAATACCGGTATTTTTCTTTTAAAGATGTTCACTTTGTCGATCTCCTTTTCTATACTATATTTTTAATACTCTAACCATCTCTTAGTCAAAGCCAAATTCTATTAATTTTAAGAGCAGATGTCAATATAGGGGTGGAAGCAACATAAAGATACTGTTCATGAAGAGTATTTATTGAGGACCATAAAAAATTAC
>CBEVGD010000077.1:0-8146 GCA_965549355.1 uncultured bacterium
CCATACATTCTTCTTGAACCATACCCTTCTGCATTGCTCACGGAAGGCTTAACAAAATGAGTCCTATCATAATAATCAAGCTGTCTGTATGTAAGATCTATTATCTTGCATACTTGTTTTGAGCTATAAAATCTTTTTATGTCACCACTCATATTATTATATCTATAATTACATATAAGTAATTACACACAGGTAATTACATTAATGTAATTCTAATACCTTATAATTGTTAAGTCAATGACTCTTTTTGATTTGAATTAGAAGCAGTAAATGGAATTTATTAAAATATATACTATTTTTCTTTGAAATCCTCGGGACTTACATGGTCCAGAAAGTCTTTAAATTTCTTGATTTCTTCATCTATAGATTGTATTACGAGCCCACCAGAATCAAGCACTTTTTCAGCTACAAAAATATCACACTTGCTGCGTACGGCGGTGGCTATCGCATCAGATGGTCTGGAATCTATTCTGATTATTTTTCTATCATGGTTCACTATATTTATAATTGCATAGAAAGTATTATCTCTTAGATTAGATATTTCTATATTGTCGATCCTTATTTTAAGATTTCTGATTATATTTATTATGAGATCATGCGTCATAGGACGGGGTGTCCTGATATGCGACATCTCAAGGGCGATGGCAGAAGCTTCAAAAGGACCTATCCATATGGGCAGATACCTGTTGCCCTTATCCTCTTTTAGTAATATTATAGGCTTTTGCGAAGGAAGTTCTATCCTTACTCCTTCGAGATTCATCTTAATCAAATTGTTTTTTCCTTTTTTGATCATTCCATGAATGGACTGTCTTCAATTTCATTATAACATGTATTTTTAAAATCTGTAAAATTACAGTTAACCCTAAAAAAGATTTTCTGCATGATCCAGGAAAGTTTTTTTAGTCTGAATATCTTAAAAATTGGATGTGTTTTTAATCGATTCAATATCTTTTTTTACAGTGTCAATATTTAACTCATATATCATTTCAAGATTTCTAAATTTTTGTTTATAATCCAGGCCATAACCTACAATATATTTTTCACCTATCTTAAATCCAAAATATTCGATTTCGATATCGGCGATTCTTCTTACGTCCCTATCGAGAAGAGTGCAGATGGCCATACTCCTGGGATGTCTTGATTTAAGATTTTTTAGTAGATAGCCTATTGTAAGCCCTGTATCTATGATGTCTTCAACTATTAGTACATCCCTATCTTCAATCGAGTCTTCAAGATCCTTGGTGATTCTGACTACTCCAGTAGAATCATTATTGATCCCATAAGTTGATATGCTTATAAAATCCAATGAAAGCGGAAGATCTATATTTCTGGCCAGGTCAGATAAAAAGATTACTCCTCCGCGCAAAATACTTACCAGCAGGAGGTTTTTATCCTTATAATCAATAGTTATCTGTTTCCCCAACTCAGAGACTTTATTGCTTATCTCCCGGCTGGAGAAAAGAACCTTTCCCAACACATTACTCTGTGTAAGCTGTTTTTTATCTTTGTTATTTTTCAAATCAATATTATTAAATCAACAATTCCGGAGATATTAATAGATCAATCTGTCAATATTCGGGATCATGCTTATCCAGGTTGAGCCTCTATTAAAAAGAACTGGATCCCCGTCTATGTTCCTAAATTCAAAAGGATCAAAAATGCTGTTTCTCCCCCATGTTCCCTCAATTACATTTCCGTCCATAAAATAATATGCAGCTCCAGCTTCGTGAGCCCCCATAGTTCTAACTACCATATGTCCAAACTCATCTATGGGACCGTCGATAGCTGTTACTAAGACAATCACATTATTGCAATTAAGCTGCTCTCCAGAATCAAAATCCAGATGAGGAGCTCCTGCTACCGATTTAAAATATTTGTTTTCAATTTTATCATATTTAAAATCTGTTAAGTACTCTGCAAGAGAGATATTAATAGCGATGTCGGTAATACTGCCTCTTTCTGAGTCATCCGCATCAAGCTTAAACTTCATAGGAGATTGTCCGCCTTCAAGCGAATATCCATGCTTGACAGCATCTTCTTTTATGCCCAGCGTATCAATGAAAGCACTGGACCAGCTTATTTCACTCCTGCTATAGTCTCTCCAGCCTGCATCAGTATATGGAACATGTGCGTCACTATTTGCATCAAGTAGATCCATATCCATATTCTTTATTACAGGATAGGCGTCGGGATAAGTTCCCCAGAATACATATACCGGATCGAAACTCCGTGCAATCTCGGCATAATAGATCCTCGTACTTCTTACCGGACCCATTATTTCAGCTTCATTTGATGAGAATATTGCTATATATCTGGTGATCCCGTATTCATCTACCACCTCAAATACGATATCAGCATTTATAAGTCCTGATTGAAAACGGGCAGCCGGACTATTCTCAACCATAACCGCAACCGGTCTTCCATTCTGGACAGTATCAGATAGTTCCAGCCCGCTGAGCAGGTTAATATCACCTGTGATCTCCAGATTTGCTGTACTGCCGGTCTCTTCTTCGGTTTTTTCTTTTTCTTCAACTGCTTCAGAAGGTTCTGTAACATTTTCTTCTTCTTCTTTAACTGTTTCTATCTGCTGGCTCTCTTCCGCAACCGCACCTTCTTCTGCGCTGGCTCCACCTGTCTTACACCCTGCCAGACTAAATATAATTATGGAGCAAAACATTATCGCAGCCGTGGCCAGGCTGATTATTTTAAGTCCCCTGATTTTTTTTGATATCAATTTAGATCCCCTCCGTCAATATTGCATTTTATTCATTAATGAATTTTTTAATATTATAAATATAATTATCAAAAAGTAAAATGATAGAATAAGAACCAGTACAATAATAGTATGTTTTCTGTTCTTTCCCGAAATGTCCTGATATATATAAGGTTCGTCAATCGATACGCCGCTTACTATTTTTACATCGCCAATATTCTGACCATTTATTGAAACCTTGATAACGCCCATTTGATCTGTACTCTTTAACGGGAGCTCTCCCCCATCGCACAGCTCATGTTCTACTTCTATGTGATTGCTTGTAATATGCACCATCTCCATAATGTCTTTATCCGGATAAAGCCCTACATCAACTTTCGTACCGGTGCCGATACTTATAGTGTCGATTCTTTCCTCAGAGTCTACGATCTTAAGCTTCTTTACATTATTATCGGCCCAGCTTATAAGTTTTAATGCGTCATTTTCCCTTTCTTCAAAACTACTATTAAGTATTATAACAATGAGTTCAAGGCCATTAAGGTTTGAGAAAGCTGCAAGGCAGAACCCTGCATTTTCGGTGTAGCCGGTTTTTATCCCTTTGATATAATCATAGCAAAGAAGTTTATTAGTATTCTTTAGCGGTATCTCTTCGTCATTCAGCATTACATTATCGAATTTTGTACTTACAGTATCTCTAAATAGTTCGTTTTCCATAGCATATTTTGAGATTACAGCAACATCATATACTGATGTAAGATGGTCGGGATAATCTGAATCCAGACCATTAGTATTCTCAAAATTTGTGTTATGTGCACCAAGTTCGACAGCTCTTGCATTCATCATAGCGATGAAATCATCAGTATTTCCTGAGATATGTTCAGCCAGAGCTATGGTCGCATTATTATGGGAGCTTATCATGGCTGATTTGAAGAGATCTATCAGGCTTATTCTGTCACCTTCATTAAAATTAAAAGCTGAATGATTTATACCGGAAGCATTTTCTGATATTTCGATTACTTTATCAAAATCTTCGATCTTTTCAACTGCAAGGATTCCTGTCATTATCTTTGTTATGCTGGCTGGAAAGACAGACTCGTCGCAGTTTTTCTCCCATAATATATTGCCGCTTTTAAAATCCATCAATATAGCATTTTGTGCTTCAATATTTATGCTGTCATTGTAGAGAGCCCTGTGTTCGCCGGCCAATGGCTGTTTTACAGGTTCGTATTAAGATTCAGATATTGGCATTACTGCATATACCTGTGAGGGTAATAAGAAAAATATTGAAAATATGACCGTGGCCAGAATCAATATATGGAGGAGATTTCTAATAGGAGAATTTTTCATTTATTCTTTTCCAGAAACTTTCTATCTTCCTTTTTTAGCAGTAATTCATGCAAGCAGCAAAGATCTCTCTCAAGTCTTAATGCTACTATTTTCCCCTTTTTATGAAGATCTTTCCTGGAAGAGACCATTAAAGGCATTATGATTTGTTGAATAAAAGTTGAATGCCTGACAGCAAAATTTTCAAACATTTTCAGATGTTTTACCTGTATCCCGTATTTTGACAGTTCTTTCGCCATTTTAATTATCTGTATATCGTCTCCATTGATAAGTATCTTACCATTGTCTTTATTGGATTCAATAAGATCATGATTGAGAAGATCATCGATAAGTGACCGAGGTAATTTTATTTTTTTCTTTAATTCATCCAGGGTATAAAATTTGTTTTTTTGCCCTGTTTTAAATTCTTCTTCGGGACTAAGCTGCAGTTTTTCAATGCCTCTTCCATCTTTTATATATTCTTTAAATTGTTTTGAGTTCAATTTTTCTTTTATGACATCAAGCGGAAGATAAAAATCTTTCTGCATTTTTAGTATGAAGTTTATTTTATTTACTTCATCTATTGTATAGATCCTGTACTTATTTGAAGTCCTTTTTGGGCTGATAAGACCCTGGGACTCCAGGAATCTCAGCTTGCTGCTGCTAATATCAGGATATGTTTTTTTCAATTCCTTTATTAGTCTCCCTATCGTAAGGCTTTTAGCTGTACTTTTATTTTTATCCATATCAGTTTCTTATTTTATTGAAAAATATAGGAATATGTATTTCCCTATTTGTATGCGATCGCCATTTTTTAATATGGCCTCCTCGACTATATTGCTGTTCACATAGCTTCCATTAAGGCTGCCCGCATCGATCAGTCTATAGCTGTCTCCATCTTTTTTTAAGATCGCATGCTTTCTTGAAACGGTGATATCGTCAAGCAGCACATCTGACTCGGGACTTCTGCCGATAGAATATTCCTTCTTATCGATAAAGAATTTATCACCTATATTAGGTCCCTTTATTACCAGAAGCCCGCTTTTACCTGCAGCTATCTTCTTTAATTCCGTCAGTATGCTTTCGGGCAATTCATCAAAAATATCAATTCTTTGTCCCCGTATAGATTCTGTAATGTTTTTTATCTCTTTTTTATTCATTTTCTGCAGATTTCTTCTACCTTGTTATTCACATAATCATTTAATGTTCCAAAAAAACATTCATCTCTAGATTCAATATAGCATCTCATAAGAGGTTCTGTCCCGGATGCCCTTATCAAAATCCAGCTTCCATCATCAAAAATTATCTTTGTACCATCGATATCTATTAATCTTACAGCATTAATATTATCTATCTTATCACCTATAAGTCCAGAAAAATACCCAATGACTTCCTTTTTTTTGTTCTCAGGTATCCTTATATCCAATCTCGTATTATAGAATGTGCCAAATTTAGCATAAATATCATTCAGATAATCGGAAAGATAATAATTTCCATATTTATCATTTAGAAAAGCCTGGATTTCAAGAAGCATTAAATGGGCCAGAAGTCCATCTTTCTCGGGAATATGCCCTTTTATGCTCAGACCCCCGCTTTCTTCTCCTCCTATTATTACTTTGCCGCTCAACATTTCTTTTCCAATATATTTAAACCCAACAGGTCTTTCTATTAAATCAATACTTTTTTCATCACATATGGAATCCATCAGATGAGTAGTCGCAACGGTCCTTACAACGAAATCATCAGAATCATACTTTCGCGTATTTAGAAGATAATAGAGACAGAGGGATATGATATTATTGGGATTTAGAAATACACCTCTGCGGTCGATGACGCCGAACCTGTCCGCATCCCCGTCAAGTGCCAGTCCGATATCTGAATCATTGTCGACCATTGCTTTTTTTAAGCCCTGAAGGTTTTCTTCGGAAGGGTCCGGAAGTTTGCCTCCAAAAAGAGGATCTCTTTTGTCATTTAGGACCACTGTCTTTAATTGCAAATGGTTTTTTAAAATATCTGGAAATATATTAAAAGCTGCTCCATTCATCAGATCTGCAGCGACTTTGAGTCCTGAATTTTTTATCATATCTATATCAAATAAAGAAAACAGGTTTTCCCTGTATCTGTTAAAATCAGAAACATATCGGATACTATAATCATCCGCTGCCGACACTGTATCATCAATACATATCTTCTGATTAACAGCCTTTGATATTTTTTTTAAATTACTTTCGATTTCATTTGTGATATCTGAATCTGCCGGGCCGCCATAATGGGGTATAAACTTTATACCATTATATTGGGATGGATTATGGCTTGCTGTAAGCATGAGACCCCCGCTCATTCCGAGTTCTCTTACCATGAAAGCTGTTACCGGTGTTGGGATGGCTTCTTCTGATATCAGTACCTGATGCCCCATAACAGAAAGGACTTTGCCGGCTTCAAGGGCGAATTCCTCAGAAAGAAATCGATTATCATATCCGATAAAAACACCATTACCGGCGGATCTGCCGCTAAGATATTCTCCGATTGACTGCACGACAAGCCTGAGATTATCAAAGGTAAATTCTCTTGCAATTATTGCCCGCCATCCGTCAGTGCCAAACTTAATCATTTAATAGTAATCCTTTTATTTTGTTCTTTCGTCTCCCTAACGGTCGCTGCAGAGACGAGGGCTCTTTTTGGTCGGGACGAGAGGATTTGAACCTCCGACCCCCAGTACCCCATACTGGTGCGCTAGCCAAACTGCGCCACGTCCCGATAGACTATATTTTAAATTAATAGAGTTGATTAGTAAAGAAATTGCTTATGTTGGATCCTCAACCTCAGGTTTAAACTTTCGGTTCATGAGTTTCCCTACAGATTTTTCCGGACTAAGATTATTATAAATTATCTCATATACGCATTCAGTTATTGGTACTTCTATATTATATTCGCCTGCAAGCTCATAAACAGCCCGGGTGGTTCCGATTCCTTCTGCCACCATATACATGCTTTTTGTTATGTCGCTTATTGTCTCTCCCCTGCCAAGTCTTTCTCCGACGCTTCTATTTCTGCTATGGCTGCTAAAACATGTAGCTATAAGGTCACCCATTCCAGCAGAACCAGAAAAAGTAAGGGGATTTGCACCCATTTTAGTGCCAAACTTTGATAATTCATACAAACCCCGTGTTACCAGCGATGCTTTTGTATTCGCTCCATATCCAAGGCCGTCGGAAATACCGCTTGCGATTGCGATAATATTTTTTACGGCGCCTCCGATCTCTACCCCGACAACATCTTTATTTGTGTAGACTCTGAAAGCTTTTGTAGAGAGTACAGGCTGTAAAAATTTTAGAATCTCTTCATCTTTTGAAGCAATAACAGAAACGCTTGGAAGATTACGGGCCACTTCAACAGCAATATTTGGTCCCGAAAGAGAGCATAGCTTCTTTTTCAAACCAGGCGGCAGAGATTGCTCAAGGACCTCAGATAATCTAAGATTTGTTCCAGTTTCAAATCCTTTTGCCAGATTAAGTATACATTTAACAGAGCCGCTTGCTGATTCTAGATATTTATAAAAATCTTTGACTACTCCTCTTAATGCATGGGAAGGTACTGCAAATATGGCTATGCTTGTATCAGTTTTGAACCCCATATTTTTCACGATAAAGGGTCTTATATTATCAGGAATCTGGAGCTCTCCAGTATATTTTGAATTCTTTTGATAAGTCGATATTTCATTATAAGTGGCCTCCCTGTGTGTCCACAGATCAATATCATTTCCCTCTTTTGCAAGCATAACAGAAAGCGTGGTACCCCAGCTTCCGGCACCTATTACGGTTATCTTTATTTTTTTCTCTTTCATGCCAGTATTCTTTAATATTTAAATTTTAAAAAAACAGGCGTACCGGTAAATTTATATTTTGCTCTTATATTATTCTCAACATATCTTTTTACATTTGTTTTTCTTGTGGCATCCATATTAGAAAATATTAAGAAAGACGGAGGCGAGGAACCGATCTGCCGGGCAAATTTTACCTTGAATTGCTTTCCCTTGATAAAAACTCCCTTCTCACGGGAAACTTCTTTAAGCAGTGCAGTAAGTGCATTATCCGCAATATTTTTTGATCT
>CBEVGD010000078.1:0-8138 GCA_965549355.1 uncultured bacterium
ATTATTCTTAATACAGTCAATAAAATGATCTATTTCTTCTCTAACCCCATCGCTTCCCTCAAACTTGTGAGATTCAACATTCTCTTCTTCTCTTATGAGTAACTTTAAATTGATAGGCCAATCAAGCTTTCCAAATATTTGTGCTACCCCATTTTCAAAGTGCATATCCAGATATTCCTGGCTTATCCTTCTATCTGAAGTACAGCCTCCACCTATGGCGCCAATAGCCCCATTTTTAAATCTCAATGTAAAAATTGCTGAATCTGGTGGTACAACGTTTTTAAAGATAAAATTATCACCCTCGGCATATATTCTTTTTACATCTCCAAATATAAACCTTAACCCGTCAATGGCATGGACCACATTTTCTACCACTATTCCATTAGTACCCTTCTCATCAAACTTCCACCCTGGATCATCCACCTTCCAGAGTGGGTAAGCATACATAGCCCAAAGCGGCTTTCCCAGTATGTCTATATTCTTCTTTACATATGAAAATGCCTTTGAAAATCTATGCTTGAAGGCAACCATAAGCTTTACATTATTTTGCCGGCACACTCTAATCATTTCATCCGCATCTTTTAAGGTGGCTGAGATTGGTTTCTCACAAAATACGTGAATCCCTCTTTCTGCTGCCATTTTAGTGGGTGCAATATGATAAGGTGGTGGAATAGCTATAACTACTGCATCCATTTTCTCTTTTGAAAAGAATTCTTCTAAGCTTGTATAAAACTTAATATTACCAAGATCTATTTCTTTTTCTACTTCCGGGTTTATTTCTTGAACAGCTACGACTTTACAATCTTTTGTATTCTTAAAATACTCTAAAAGTACCTTCCCCCAGAATCCAAGGCCTATAACACCTACTCTTATCATTTTAATTCTCCCAGTATAAAATATTTAATAAGTTATCCCTTTACACTGCTACTACTCTCAACTGAAATAAGTACTTCCTCCAATATTTTTAAAGCTTCATCAATTTGATTTTTCTTTATAACCAGAGGTGGAACGATATTAATTCTATTGCCATAATATCCAGTTACATTTAATACCAGGCCTTTTTTCATTGACTGCCTCATTATCATCTTGGTCTCGTTGGTAGCGGGCTCCCTGGTTTTTTTATCCTTTACAAATTCTATTCCTATCATAAGACCCCTGCCATCAACAAAACCTATAAGTGGGTGCCTGCTCTGCAGATCTTTAAGTCCGCCGAGTAAGTATTTCCCCATTGTATTAGCGTTTTCTAGTAATTTTTCTTTTTCAAATGCCTCAATTAAAGCAATTCCTACAGCACAGCCTACTGGGCTACCGGCAAAGGTTACACTTTGTTGATTAGACCTAAATGAATCCATTACTTTGCTCTCAGCAATAACTACTGCCATAGGGGTTACTCCACCGGTTATCGATTTTCCAGAAGCTATAATATCCGGGGTTACATCCCACAGCTCAGTGCAAAAAATTTTCCCAGACCGGCCCCATCCCATCTGAACCTCATCATCTATTAACATAATCCCGTACTTATCACACAGCTTTCTAACTTGAGGCCAGTATTCATCAGGAGGAATTATATACCCTGATGCTCCCTGCACAGGTTCTATTACCAGTCCTGCAATTGAATTAATACCTGAATTTTTATCAGCAAGTCCAAATTTTCTATTGCTGAAAAGTAATTCTAAGTGCTTTATGCAGGTAAAATCACATCCGGGGTACTGTTTGTCATATAGACATCTATAGCAATATGGAAAGGGAATCTGATGGCCTCCTGGTCTTATGGGATAAAAATCCCTCAGGTAGGCATCGCTTGTGACAGAAAGAGTTCCATAGGATCTTCCGTGATAGCCTCCATAGTAGGAGATAAAATTTGTTCTACCTGTATATGCACTTGCTAGCTTCATCGCTATCTCTACAGCATTTGTCCCACTAATATCAAAATGAATTTTTGAATTATCCTTAAGTTTCCCCGGGGCGATCTCAGATAATTTCTTAGCATATTTAGCTCTTACTTCTACTGGAAGCTGTGCTGTATGATGTACTTTATTTAACTGGTCTATTGCAGCTTCAATAAGTCTTGGGTGTCTATGACCGGTATTTAATGCTGCAAAACCAGAAGTAAAATCTATATAAAAATTCCCATCTACATCTTTTAGGTATGCACCTTCAGCTTCCTCTATCACCGGAGGATTATCATAAGTAGAAAAATATAGTTCACCCTGGGATTCATATTTTTTTAGCATGTCTAATACTTTTTTTGTATTTGGACCTGGAAATCTATCCCCACCCCCGAAATTTTTCATTTTGTTCATCATTTCCATTTTCCTTCTATTCCTTTCTCTACTATTTTTTAACTAATAAAACTATATTCAGGCACTTATATCTCTAAACAAATATATCATTTTTACTTAACCTCAAGTAGCTAAAAAATTAATTATTGCGCCTTAATTATTTTCTATAAACTCATCAACCAATTTCTTTGCTTCTCTATCATGTATCTGAACTGGTGGGGTCTTTCCATAAAATGCACAAATAGGCTCTATTACTCCACCAATACCCCTGTCTTTAGCTATCTTTGCACCTCTAATCATATCAACCATCACACCACCGGCATTTGCACTATCATCAACCTCGACTTTTACATCCAGTTTAATTTCGTTACTTCCCCAATTTCTTCCCCTGATATGAATAACACCTGTTTTTATATCTTTCTGCCCATTTATAAAATGATTGGCAAAACCCCATTCTACATCATATGGAAGTTCTGCTTTTAGTGCAGCTTTCTTGGATTTTGCTTTTGAGTCTCCTCTTTTTACTAGATTTACAAAATCAGTATTTCCGGCATAATTAAATTGATACATCCTGTCTATCTTTATTCCCCTGCTTAAAATTCCCGCAATCATGGTCCTGTGTAGAAATGTAGATCCGATTTGACTTTTAAAATCATCTCCGATTAATGGGACATTATTTTTTTCAGCTGCTTCTATATATTCTTTACTGCGGGATATCAACTCAGGTATGCCATTGACAAATGCTACTTTTGCTTCCTTTATTGCAGCATCTGCATAAGCTCTGGTGGCAAGGGCAGAACCGGTAGGTAATATATTTATAAGAACATCTGCATCAGTATCCTTTAATACTTTTACTATATCCACGGGTTTTTCCTTTGAAACTTTTACATATTCTTCCAAATGTTCCGGGACTCCGTCAAGTACCGGACCCATCATTACCTTTACATCCATTTTAGGTACATCATAAAACCTTGTTGTGCAATTAGGTTTAGCATATATTGCTTCAGATATGTCTTTTCCCACCTTTTCCTTGCTTACATCAAATGCTGCTACTACCTTAATATCTTCCGGTTTGTATCCACCCATTTCCGGGTATATTAATCCGGATTTATCTCCATTATCCTTATAGTAATGGATGCCCTGAATAAAAGCACTGGCACAGTTGCCTACCCCTGCTATTGCTAACCTGATTTCTGACATTTGAGTCCTCCGTGTAAAAAATTTTTTCCTTATCATGCATATTATTATGGTATCTATTGTATGTCAATAGTATTTTCTCATAAATATAAAAAATTTTTTACTTTTACCTAAAATAATCTCTTTTTGGGAAATTCTTTGATTAAAATACTTCTTAAGATAGGATAATATGAGTTTTTTATCTTTTAATAGTTATTCTTCTTAGCTATTATCATCTTTTTCTAAATTATCTGGATCTTTATGATGATAACTCTTATCCCAGATTGCTTTTGCAGTTTCTTCCAAATAATCAGTAAATGCAGGAATATTTTTTAGTAGAATCCCTATATATAATAAATCAATTATAAACAGCTGGCTGGCTTTGCCTTCCATAAAATCACCATAGATAGGCTCTTCCTTAGAAAATGTGAATAAATTAATATCTGCTTTTCTTACAATAGCAGATTTTTTATTTCCGGTTATAGCAATTGTAGTTGCACCTTTCCCTTTAGCTATCTCTAGAGCCTTTACAACATCTTTTGTTTCACCAAAATGTGAAATTCCAATAGCTAGATCTCTCCTACTCAAAAGGGCCGACGTAACTGCCTGCATGTAGCCACTATCACAGGCAGTATTAAAAATTCCCGCCTTTAAAAATAAATGATGTGCTATTTGAGCAACATATCCTGACCCGCCTATGCCATAAAAATAAATTCTTTCAGCTTTTAAAATACTTTCTATTGCACGATTAAGTTCTGATATGTTTAATATTTCGAATGTATGTTCTACTGCTAAGGTTAAACAATATTTTAATTTTTCAGCAGCATCAATAATTTTATCACCCTTTTTGATATCCCCAGGAATAGTTTTTACATTGCTTTGAGCAAGATTCTGGGTTAGTGAAATTTTCATTTGGATATATCCTGAATAACCAATAGAGTGACAAAGCCTATTTACTGTTGTTTCGCTTGTTGAACATCTTTGAGCAAGCTCGGTTATGGAAAAATTAGCTATCTTCTCTGGATTTTTCAAAATATAATCCGCTACCCTCTTTTCAGATGTTCGGAGACTTGAATATTTTTGCTTTAACCCTATAAAGAAATCTGTATTTTTATTCATCTATAAATCCCTATTACTATTTATCAATAAGTCATATTTTAATCCGTAAAAAATTTTTTTTCAATTCTATCATTAAAAATATTACATTCCATTAAACTTCTGGATAAGTATCATCTTTACATAGTAAATCATTTTTACTTCAACCATAGTATTAAAATTTATAATGGTTCAAAATAAATATCTTTATAAAAGTTCCTTTACAAACTAATCTTTTACTTTAGAATGGTGGCTGACCTTCCTCCTAAAAACTGATCCAGACATAATGTTAGCTTTTAACATATAATAAAGCTAACAAAGAAAGGATAAAATTGATGAAAGTTTTTTTAGTCAATTCACCCGGGAATGATGCAGTAACGGATATAAAGATTCCTACGCCCGCATCTGATGAGGTTTTAATCGAGGTTAAGGCTGCTGGTATTTGTGGCACGGATATGCATATATACAAGGGTGAATATTTTGGTGGATACCCAAGGATTCCAGGGCATGAGTTTTGTGGTATTGTGACAGATATCGGAAAAGATGTCAGATATTTTAACATAGGGCAACGAGTTTCGGCCGATCCAAATATTTTTTGCGAGAAGTGTACCGCCTGTCAGCAGAATAAACAAAACTTCTGCGAAAATTTTGCCGCAGTTGGTGTTACGAGACATGGAGCATTTGCTCAATATGTCACCGTACCCGATCGCTGTGTGTTTAATATAGGCGATATGTCGTTTACTAATGGAGCCATGATAGAGCCTTTGGCCTGTGTGGTCTATGGACAGGAGAATGCACGCCCGCCGGTTGGCGGGAATGTACTTATAATCGGGGCGGGACCTATAGGGCTCATGCACACCCAGCTTGCCTGTATAAATGGCGCGGCAACTGTTACTGTTATTGACCTCTTTCCTGAAAAGTTAGCACTTGCAAAAAAGCTTGGGGCTAAAATGGTATATTCCTCGAAAGAGTTCGATAATATGAAAGCCGTCAATTCATATGAATTGGTGATTGACTGTACAGGTATACCAACGGTGGTTGAAAACTCAGTCAAATATATCAAAGACGCAGGCACTCTGCTTCTCTTTGGTGTCGCGCCTGAAAACAGTAGGATTTCTATAAACCCCTATGAGATATTTAAGCGTGAGCTTAAAATCGTGGGCTCGTTTGCCCTAAAAAAGACCTTCGGAAAGGCACTTGATCTAATAAATAGTGGATGCATAGATGTTACTTCTTTAGTAGATAAAAAGCTTTTACTGCCAGAGCTTCCTGGTTTTTTTAATAGGCTCAAATCGGGCAATTCCGGACTTAAAACTCTTGTATATCCAAATGGTATTAATTAACTGGAAATGCCATTTATTATAAAAGATATTGTGATAAAGCCTGAAAAAATTCTTTTTTCAGATGTACCTGGAAAGGAAATTTTCGATTACTTAATTGTGCATTAGTCTTATCGATTATTTCACAGACAAACATATACTGATCTCTTGTCACTGTGTTACCACTCCGAGGTGATCCATGCGAAGTGCTCGAATAGTATTCTCTCTGTCTATTATGATGCTATTTTCCTTTCCTACTCATTTTAATTAGAATACTTTCTATAATATGCTCATACTTTTCATAATTCAGTGAAAAAAGCTCGTCTGCGCGTTTTCTGGAGTCCGGATGTAACTCTGCAATATCCTTCCACAAAAATACCTCTTTCAGCATTTCTGTGATTTCATCCCTGCCATTGCTCTGGGAATAACGCGAAAGGATCTCGAAATCACGGATGCCCTTTTGAAGGCTTTTATATCTGAGCGTGAGCATAGGGCTTCCATCCCTTCCGGGATATACAAAGTTTGTATCTCCAGCCTTCCAATTGGGATAAAGGTAGACGATCTTGCGAAGAGGATCATTGGGCCATACTGTATAATTCCAGCGAAAAAACCCATCAAGCTCCAACTGCCATACCAGCCAGGGAATCAGCCTGCTTTCCAGCAGGTGGGAGGAGATGAAGGTATTAGGATAATCTGGATCGCAGCAGACGTAAAAAGTAAGCTTGCCTTTGATCGTATGCTGCAGCTCCTTTAGCCTGTTGTATTTAGCGCACACACATGGCAGCATTGGAACGTAGTCATAAATTCCTTCGATATCTTTTTCAATGAATTCAACGTGATTAATAAAAACTTTATATTTAAATGAAGGGGCTATTTTCTTTAGCGCATTCAGCATTTCGTTGAAGACAGCTACATCTGAAGGCTCATCTGCAAAGATTCTCACTTTGTCTATCCAGCCTTTTTTAATGAAATTTCTTTCCACTGCCGAAATATATGCTTCGAGGTCCTTTCGATTCCTTATGTATTTATAAGTACAGTCGTTTTCGTCATAAAATCTCACCCGTATGCCATCTGGATAGCCGGGTATGATTTTGCCATAGCCAGCTTCTTCAATCAACCATATATTTATTAAGCCAAGGACATCAATTTCTTCTCCAATACCATGTTTCATACACATCTCCACATACCTGTTAACGGCAGTAAAGTCGTAGGTCCAATGCCCATCCTTAGAAAAGATTATTTTTGCCATATTATACTCAAACATATTCGCCGGGTCGATCCGGTCAAGGCAGGAATTTTGGCCCGACCAGGGTATCTCTGATAAAATGACTGTAATTGTCTTTTGGCCCAGTTCCGATAGGGATATGATGTAGTTTTCCATGATTTCAAAGTGTTTTTCGCACCAATTTTCCACATCGTACTTTCTGGCCAGGTTGGAATTGTGTTGCATTAGCTTCAAATCGAATGAATAGCTATCAGGAGAATCGAGTATTACATCCAGAACATGAAGCTCGAAGGATAAGGTACAGATTATTTTTTCATTCTCAAACATGCGTTGACCATATATGTAAATCTCAGGGTGATAAATTCCTGGCTCTACATCTCTTCCAAGTTTTACTTCAACCCATACCGGCTGTACTCTGCGCTGCTCTAAATAGATTACAGTCTGCTTTAACAGGATGTCCGATTTCAGCTGACGGTCATCATCCTCCACAAGCCCTATAAGGTTTGTCCTAATTTCCATGTGATTGTTTTCAGGACCCGGGATAGCAGCTTTGACTCTGATCGTGTCAATAGGGCCTTTTTCATAGAAGCAGGGGTCATTACCGATATTTACCAGTGCTTCTGCTTCCGAAAACAGGAGAAGCTGAACAGCAGCCCTGTCATTCCTTGCACATGTGAGTCTGATCTGCTTGCTTTCGTCAAAGGGAACATCATATTTTACTCTTGCTCCATGAACATGCTTATATGTTTCAAATTCCAAACCGCATTTAGTATTTATCATTCATCACCTCATAAAAATTATTTGTTTATGTCACATATTTTTTATATTCTTGTATATTTTTAACCACAATTCTTCACCAGTAAGCATACCCGCACCCTGACCCCTAATAGATTTATCCTATCTATCATGTTAATGTAATAATAAATTAGCAGCAATAATCATAAATAAGCCCTGCATATATCTTTGACAAATCTAATAAATCTTCTAAATTTACATACTCATCCGGCGCATGGCAGTTTCCACCTCCCGGACCCAGTATTA
>CBEVGD010000079.1:0-8093 GCA_965549355.1 uncultured bacterium
ATGTCGGCAGCGTTTCCTTTGACTTTTTAAGAAGATCCGGAAGAGCTGTAAAAAAATTTCAAAATCTACAAGCAGACATAGAAGATGTAGAATCCGGTTTTTCCAGAGCTCATAGATTATTAAAGATTATTAATAGTAAAAACAATAATAAAATCTCAATAAAAGATTTATTCCTATTCGAGTTAAGATTAAATAGCAATAATATGAATCCTTATTATTGCTATGCCGCAATGGGGGATAGCGCAACAGTAACACCTGGAGGGGATATGTTTCTATGCCCTTCGCTGGTCGGTAGGGAAGAGTTTTATTGGGGCAATGTAAAAGATATAGCTAGTCTAAATACTTTAGCAAAAAGAAGCGTAGAAGATCTAAAAGATTGTAAAAGTTGTGAGATCAAATATATTTGCAGGGGAGGTTGTCCGGCCAGAGCATATCTTGAAAATAGTGACTGGGAAAGTATAAGTGAACTTGAATGCTCTTTTAGAAGATGGTCGTATGAAAAATATTTTAAAGTTAGAAAAGATAGAAATGAATTAAGAATAGATAAAGTCTGCTAATATACAATATTTTTATAAGGTTTAATAATCGGAGTGGTAAATGAGTATAAAAAAATTTCAAATAGGAATATATGGCAAGGGAGGTATTGGTAAATCAACCATAACTGCAAATCTGTCTGCTGCATTGGGATCATCTGGCAAGAAAGTGTTTCAAATTGGATGCGACCCCAAAAGTGATTCAACAAGGCTGCTTCTGCACGGTTTAAAACAGAAGCCTATCCTGGAGATACTGAAGGAAAAAAGCATTAGTGAAATAAAAATTGAAGATTTTATGGATATTGGCTTTGGAGATGTATTTTGTACAGAGGCTGGAGGTCCGAAAGCAGGGGTCGGATGTGCCGGCAGAGGTATTATAACTATGATGGAAGTACTTAAATTAAAGAATATATTTAGCCTGGATTTTGATTATATATTTTACGATATTCTTGGAGACGTGGTATGCGGAGGCTTCTCTGTCCCATTAAGAAAAGGATTTGCCGATGGTATTATTATTATTACTTCCGGTGAATTTCAATCTCTTTATGCAGCAAATAATATTTGTAAGGGAATAAAAAACTTAAACAGCAGGCTCATAGGAGTCATCGGAAATAGTAGAAATATTGAAAATGAGAAAGGATTGATTGACGAGTATTGCAAAAGTATTAATTCAGAACTTCTAACCTTTATTCCAAGTAATAAAATATTCAGAGAAGCAGAAGTAAATAGAAAAACACTCTTAGAGTATGATCCTCATCATAAAATATCAAAAATATTCAACACTCTGGCAGATATAATAGTTCAGAGAGACTTTAAGTCAAAAAAGCCCGTACCCATGAGTGATGAAGAATTTGAGGATTTGAATTACAGGTATTTAGGAATTGAAAAGAAAAATTCCGGAAATAATGATAATTACAAAAGCAGT
Source organism: uncultured bacterium (assembly GCA_965549355.1). Taxonomy (GTDB): domain Bacteria; phylum Actinomycetota; class Humimicrobiia; order Humimicrobiales; family Humimicrobiaceae; genus M55B120. The sequence goes on from CBEVGD010000079.1 coordinate 1,459, forward strand.
AAAAGCAATCTAATTTTAAAATTAGATCAGATTAATTCCAGAAATATGGAAGTCCCGGGCCCCAATACCTGCAGCAGCAAGACTTCAAACAAAAAAGATGAATTATTTTTTGAAAAACCAATAGATAGGATTATTAGCAAAAGTATTAAGAATCGTGAAACCCTGCATGGATGTTCAATCGGAGGAGCATTTCAGATAACAAGCCAGATCAATGATTATATGACCATAATGCATGCTCCAGCCGGCTGCGGCTATATAAATAATAATCCCGGTGCATCTGCATCACTGATAGAGAAGATCTATGGGACAGTGAACAGGCCCTCTTTATATACCAGATTGCTGGTAACTAATATGGAAGAAAAGGATGTCATATTTGGAGGTAAGCAGATTTTACAGGATTCTATAAAAAATGCTATAGATAAATATGATCAGAAAAGATTCTTCATAGTCACATCATGTCCCTCAGCAATTATAGGGGACAGCATAGAGGATATAATATCAGATCTTAAGCTGGATGATGATATAGATATAACGTCGATCGACACTCAGGGAGTAGTGGGTGGAGATTATTTCCAAGGTATGCTGGATGCATATAAAACAATAGCCGAAAAATATATAGATAAAAGGGTAGAAGCTGATAAAGAAAATAACTATATTAATATCTTAAATGAAAAAACATTACTTGGCGACACTGATTTTAATTTTAGGGCAATCGAAAAATTGCTTTCTTATTTTGATATAAAAGTTTTCTGCCGTTTTATAAGAAACACAAATATAAAAAGGATTAAAAGATTAAAAAAGGCACAGCTTACCATACCTTACGATGATGGATTTATATCCAGTAATCTGGCTAAATACCTGGAAGAAAAATTTGGAGTCAGGATATTTTATGAAAAGCTTCCTGTAGGTTTTAATGAGACTTCAAGCTGGCTCGAAAAAATCTCTACTTATTTTAACAGACAGGAACATCTAAAAGAAGTAGTGGATAAGTATAGCATTGAGTATTATAAAATAATCGAGAGCCAGAAGAAGGTGCTGGCAGGAAAATCTGTTATAGTATTTGCCTTTAATTCAAATTTGAATTGGATCGTTAAGACATTTTTAGATCTGGATATGGACCTGAAAAAGATCTGTTTTCTAAAGTCTGCTGAAAATGAGGATACTCCGCTTAAATATGATGTAGACATTGAATATAATTTTGATGAGCTTAAAAGAGATAGATTAATAAAAGATCTAAGGCCGGATATCGTACTCGCAAATGTCCCGCCAGTGGAAATGGTAGAGGGGATACATTATGATTATATGCCTTATTATCCAAAATTAGGGTTCTTTAGCGGGCTTGAACTATCAAAGAAATGGATCCAGATATTTGCTACATCCTTTAAGGAGGGGTGGAGGGATGAAGAAAAATTATTTACTAAATTACAATATTAGCCCCGATAGTCTGACCGGCAGCGTAAATGCCATTGAGGGCCTACGGGATGCTATTGCTATAATCAATGGCCCTACCGGATGCAGATTCTATAATTCTTATTTTAATGCCGGCCAGGATATATACAGGGATATAATAGCTGATTCCTCCAGGCTGTCCAATGATTACTTTATGAGACAGATGAAAATACCTTCGACTTATTTGGATGAATTTGACTTTATCTTTTCCAGCGAATCAAAACTGGTCGAACTGCTAAAAATAATAGACAGAGAAGACTATTATAGATTAGTTGGTATTGTAAATTCTTCAGGGACCTCATTGATAGGCGATGATCTGGAAAAGATAGTAAAGAAGTCAAAATTAAGCAAGGACCATATTATAGTAGAAACTACAGGTTATACTGATAATATCAGTGTTGGATTCCAGAGTACAATTATAAAGATCCTTGACAGATTATTAGATGATAATCATATAAAAAATAGCAAGAAGGAAGAAAATGCTGTTAATCTTATAGGATTTTCTCTTACACAGCATAATTGGTTCAATGATTTAAAAGAAATTGAGAATATATTGTATATGGTAGGACTAAAAGTAAATACTGTTATCTGTGCAGCAACAGATACTGAAAAGATAAGAAATATTGGAAAGGCAAAATTAAATATAGTGATAAGTGAAGAGTACGGCAGCTTAATTGGAGAATATTTATTTGATAGATTGGATATGCCCTATATTGGTATTGGCTCTGATATTAATGGAAAGGGAAACACTGGAGAAAAAATATATAGCCCTTATGGGTTTGAGTTTACCGATAATCTAATTAATTCTCTAAGAGATCACTATAATCTTGAATTGAACGATTATATAAAAGAAAGAGATATGATAAAAAGAAGGACCTATCTTGCACTCCGGGGATTTCAGGGCATAAGAGGGTCCTTAAAGGGGCTGACTTTTGGGATCTTTGCCGACAGTTATACTGTATTCCCTTTACTTAAATTTTTATATGAATATCTTGGTTTATACCCAAAGATCGTTGGTCTCAGGAGCATGGGACAGATCAATTACGAAAGCATTAAAGAATATTTGAAGCAAAATAGCCTTAAGACTGTTTTACTTGATTTTTATAACCAGATCGACCTAAAAAATGCTTTTGGTAATGAAGATCCCGATATTGTATTTGGAAGCAGCCTGGAGAAAAATATTATTAGATATTCAGACAAGGAAACCTCATTTATAAATATTTCTATTCCCGGAGACGAAAAGTCAATTATAACTTTTAGACCATTAATGGGACTTAACGGCGTACTTACTCTGGTTGAAGAGCTCATAAATTCAATTAAAATCAGAAATTTTAGTTATAAGTATTAGGACTCTTTTATCTTATGCCCTTAAACCGAAAGCCCTGTATAAGTCTTTATCAATCAATTGACTTATATGGAAATATTGCCCGTTTGTGTTTTTTAATATTTCATCGGTATAACCTAATTTAAACTTTCCTTCATCAGTATCTATTAAAATCATATTTATTTTCTTTTTTTTGATCGCCTGAGAGACTTCAATTATTTCTTGTTTTAAATTCTTATCACTCATAGTAACATTTGCCTTTCCATCAGAAACCAGGATCATAACAGGTATGCAGTTCTTATCTTTTTCTATTTCATGTGACATGACTTTGAGGCTCTCAATCAGTCCGGCAGAAAGCGGGGTCTTTCCTCCAATAGGTAATTCTTTCAATTTTTGTACGGCAGAATAAATACTATTTGTAGGCTTTAGTAAAGTGACTGCCTGCCTGTTCCGGAAAGCAATAAATCCTACCCTGTCTCTTTTTTGATAAGAATCTTCCAACATTGCAAGCACTGCACCTTTTGCGAATTCCATTCTTTTGCCCACCCCCATAGATCCGGAAGCATCAACAGCAAATAAACAGGTAGTAGCTTTTTTCTTTTCTCTTACTTTTTCACGCAGATCTTCCTTATCTATTTTTAGTTTTCCTTTTGCAGCTATAGAACTTCTTATGGTTGCGTCAATGGCAATGTCATTGGTTGCCATTTTTGGGTGCCGTGATTTAACATATTTGCCTGAGTGAGTAGAAAGTGTTCTGGCTCTTCGTCCGCGGCCAGTTCTGATCTTTTTATCTTTTTCTGTAATTACGCAGGGCGCTTTTGTATTTGATGAGGGTAAAAATTCTTCATCATTAGCATGATCCGGCTTTTGCTGTGGACTATTTTTTTCATCAATTTCCTGTTCTTCTTTATTATCTTCTATATTACCACCTATATCCTGAGGGGGATCGTTGGGATCTTCAGAATTTTCTTCATTGCTATTTGCTTCTCCATCATTTCCTTCACCATCATTATTATTGTTCTCTTTTTCTTTGTTTTGATCCTTTTCATCGCTTTTCTGTTCATCCTGCTCCATTGTTTGCTGGAGCTTTTGCTCTATTGGCTGTTCTTCTTCAAAAGGCTGCTTTCTCATTCTATGAGGAATAATCAGCTTTGCTGCTTCTTCTACATCTTTTCTTTCTGCCCACTTTCTGTTATCAAAGGCAGCAATTGTCTTTGAGCATCTTGCCATCAATATATCGGCTCTATGTCCATCAATTCCAAAATCCATGCAAATTTTAGCTATTAATCTTTTCAAGTCCTCCTGCAGTTTGACTTCTGGCAGTAATTTTATTGAGTTTATTATTCTTTGGGAAAGACTTTCCTGTTCATTTTGATATATCTTAAAAAATCCATCAGGATCAGAGTCAAAATTTTCCATGACTTCAATTATTTTTACTCTTTCCTCCATGTCTTCTATTCCTTTTACATCAACATAGAGACCCAATCTATCCGTAAGCTGCGGCCTGAGTTCTCCTTCTTCGGGATTCATTGTTCCTACGAGGATAAACTTAGCAGGATGTGTAATACTTATACCTTCTCTTTCTACAGTATTTATACCCATTGCTGCTGCATCAAGCAGTATATCTACAAGGTTATCATCTAATAAATTTATTTCATCGATATAAAGTATTCCTCTATTTGCTTTCGCAAGCAGTCCTGGTTCAAATGCACTTCTGCCTTCTTTTAATGCTCTCTCAATATTTATACTGCCTATCACCCTATCTTCGGTGGCGCCCAGAGGCAGGGTAACTACCTTTATTTTTCTCTTTTCTGTTCTTAGTTCTTCACTATTATCAAGTATTTTCTGGCAAATATCACAGTGTGGTTCATCGGGATCAGGACTGCACCCATATGGGCATTCAATGCTAAACTCCAATTCGGGAAGCAGCTCAGCCACAGCTCTAACTGCCATACTTTTTGCAGTTCCTCTCTGTCCCTTAATAATTACTCCCATTAGATCCTGATTGATAGCATTAAGGATAAGAGCTTTCTTTAAAATCTCCTGTCCAATAATTGATGTAAATGGCAGGACATGCCTTTTGGTTTTCAATTAATATCCTCCTAGTCGATAACCCATTTTATATACTCTCTGAAGCAGGGGGAATGAAATATTAAATGTATTCCATTCCCCCTTATAGATTTATTAAAATTATTTTAACTTAATTTCGTCTGCATATTTACCTTTGTTATCACATGCTTTAAAAGGGGAGCTTGCGGACTGAAAAGCTATGGGTCCGTAAAAAACTCCCCTTTTTTGATTTGAATAAATTAATCTATATCAATACCATTAATAAATTCAGCAAACAAAACTAAAGCATCAGCATTTTGGAAGCTTAGATCAAAGACCAATGTAGAGTCAATGCCATAAACATTACCATTTATTACCGCGCTTAAATCCTGGACAAGAGCCAGGGATGTAAATTGCTCTACAGACTCGAAGTTCCATCCGCCGATAGGCAAGATGATCACATCAGGGTCAGAATCCAAAAGTGACTCCAGACTATACTCTGGCCAGCCTGTCAGGCCCTGGTCAGCTGTCAGGCATTTTCCTCCAGCCATAACTATTAAGTTCTCAACAATTGTATCACCGGATGGAGCCCATGTTTGGAGTGTTTCCATATCACCAACCGGACCAAACATAAATACTACTGGTTTTTCATCTTCAGACAGTCCCAATTCATCAACTGCATCCTTTACTTTTTCCTCTTTTGAATTCATATCCGCAACGATTTTTGCGGCACCTTCTGCCTCATCAAACATTATCCCATAATTGGTTATATGCTGTTTTATATGATCCAGGTCCTTTATTGTACCGACTGTGTAGATCTCTATTCCCGCAGCCTCAAATTGATCATCTGATATATCAGTATGTCCGACCAGGTTTACAAATATATCAGGTTCAAGACCGATTAGAAATTCTACATCTATGCCGCTATATCCGCCGATTGATGGAACATCTTCATATCCGGGAAAGTTAGGTTCATTAGTAGCCTCGCCATCCATGTCTAATTTGTAACCAACCAGCCAATCAGGACCGCCTAGTACTTTATCTGTCAGGCCGAGCTCTGCTATTATTGTGGCACAGCACTTTTCAGCGACAACTATTTTTTCTACCGGGCCCTCAAGAGTGATCTGCCTATTTTCACTGTCTTCCTGTTGTCCCGCATCATCCTCGATTGTTATAGGATACTCGACCTTATATTGGTCCTCTTCAATAACTTCTTCAGCTTCTTCCTCTTCCTCAGCCGGCGCTTCCTCAACAGCTTCCTCGATTGTTTCCTCAACAGCTTTTTCAATATTACACCCCGAACCTAAAAACAACATACTTAGTGAAAAGATAATAATCAGTATGGGGATCAATACCTTATTCATTTTTAACTTTTCTAAAATCACTTTTTTCTCCTTCTTTTTAATTGGTTTTGAATAATTTTTACTGTATTCTTTTAATAAAATCAGCAGTTCTGAATATTTTTCATCGATCACCACCTTCCCTTAGTAAAATGGCAAGTTCCTCCTCATTATCAACCGATACAGCTCCTTTCTTGAGTATTTTTTTGAACAATTCAGTGGCATGGCCATTAGTATAGTCACGGCTTGAGAAATTTGAACCATCTATAAAATAAACTTCTTTATTCAAACTCAAAGCTTCTTCAACAGAGAGAAGATTCGAGTAATTTTTTCTGCCAAACTGGACCCTCGAAATTACAATAACATCACTGTTTTCAATAAACTTTTTATTGAGCTTAATATTTTCTTCCGATATTTCCAGGTGAGGATCCTCAATAATCAGTGGTATTTTTAACTGTTGAGCTATTTTTGCA
>CBEVGD010000080.1:0-8051 GCA_965549355.1 uncultured bacterium
TCATTTAAAATTATTATTATTATGTACATAATTGCTATTATTTAACATATTGCTAGGGAGGCTAACTAATGGAAAACATTATAGGTATCACTAAAGCAAGGAATAATATCAAAGAAATAATCGACAGTATCATGGATGACAATGAGAGGTATATTGTAACCAGAGATGCAAATCCTGAGGCTGTTATTATTTCATATTCTGATTATTTGAAACAAAAAGAGATGTTAAAACAATTTGTTAAATTAAAAAATGCAAATACTGTGGAAACCTCTAAGGATAGAATAAGAGAGTGGCTTTCAAAATATGGGGTCGAAACAGGCAAAATCCCTGAGGAAGACATTACAAAAATGGTAAAAGAACTGGAAATAAATAAATAAGGATCTATCTAAATGCCCCCGTTGTTGGGGAAGAGCCGAAGAACCATATATTATTTTTACTGGTGGGCGAAGGGGGACTTGTTCCTTCGTCTCACTCCGTTCGCTGCAGAGACGCAGACTCCCTCACCTTCGGCTCAGTCCGTCTTTTCAAGTCCCTTAAAACATGGATTCACCATGTTTTAATCCCAGTAGTTCTATCTTTGCCTGGTAGAGATTATAATTTTACTGGTGGGCGAAGGGGGACTTGAACCCCCATGTCCTTGCGAACACTAAGTCCTGAACCTAGCGCGTCTACCAATTCCGCCATTCGCCCTAAATCAGTCAAATACTGGTCTCATGCCATAATTAGACTAATACATTTTAACTTTTTTATCTTCAATTTCAAGTTAATGTTGTAAAATTCCCTTGCAGATTAACAACAAGATTCTCTTTCTTGTGATCACCCGTAACCATTATGGCAAATATTAACAATAAAGATAATGAAATTATTATTGAAAAAGTATAAATTCTAATTTATCAATGAATATTTTCCACTACAACATGCGTTACTGTCATTTTTGTTTTATTATGCTAAAATCCTTCACATTGTAAAAAGAGAAAGGAACAAATGGCAAGAAGAATGATACGGGCAATAGTCCAAATAGTATTTTTAGCACTTTTTGTATTTCTTATTGTTACTGGCAAAACAAATCTTTGGCTGGTCTTATTTGGATTAAGCACTATTTTAGCTATATTTTTTGGAAGAATCTATTGTGGCTGGATTTGTCCCATAAATACTGTGATGCGGCCCATAAATTGGATATATGCTAAGTTAAAATTAAAAAGGTTAAACACTCCAAAATGGTTAAAAATAAAAATAGTTCCATGGGTACTTTTTGCCCTGCTGGCAGCTGCAATGATGGCAGGAAGAGTTCTAAAAATAAAAATACCGGGCCTGCTAATAATTCTGGCGCTTGGTTTTATATTTAGTCTGGTATTTAAACCGGAAGTCTTCCATAATTACATTTGCCCTTACGGTGCTTTACAAAGCTTAACAGGAAGATTTGCAAAATTAGCTTTCAGGGTCAACGGCGATAAATGTAATGGTTGCGGGCTTTGCTTGAAAGTTTGTGACGCAGAAGCAATAACTATACATAATAAAAAAGCTGCAATAGATCCAAAACTTTGCCATCAGTGTAATAATTGTAAAATTAAATGCCCTAACTATGCTATAGATTATAAGAATGAATAGATAGGGTCCAGGCCCGTCTCTTTTGCTCCCGGTTTTAATAATTTGCCATAATAAAATATAATAAGACCTATGGAATATTATGGAGCTACAGATAAAGGCAAAGTAAGGGAAAATAATGAGGACCATTTTTACATGCAGGACGGTCTCTTTATGGTTGCCGATGGAATGGGCGGCCATAAGGCAGGAGAGGTGGCCAGCAAATTATCAGTTGAGATTTTTTTAAAATCATTCAATGACCATGAAGGTAAAAAATCCGGATCGGATAATAGGTTCATCAAAAAGAGACTGCTTAATTCCATACGCATTACAAATAAAGAGGTGTTTAAACAATCAATTGCCAGTACCGAATATTATGGGATGGGAACGACTTTTACAGCATGTTTTATAAATGCAGACACTGCACATATGGTACATATTGGAGACAGCAGGGCTTATCTTTACAGGAACAGCACCCTTGAGCTACTTACCTCTGACCATAATTTTGTCGGTGAAATGTTCCGGAGGGGTGAAATAACCTATGAAGAGACTTTTGATCACCCCCGGAGAAATTATCTCACGAATGTGCTGGGAGTAGCGGATGATATAATACCGGATTATATGAGCCTTAAACTGCTTGACGGAGATATGCTGGTACTTTGCTCCGACGGTTTAAACTCAATGCTCAGGGACGAACAGATCTCCAGACTATTGAAGAAATTTCCGGAACCAGAGACTGCCGTGGGCAAACTTATCGGATATGCCAACAAAAAGGGTGGTAAAGATAATATTACAGTCATTATAATCAAATTATAGAAGGGCTATAAAGATTTGGGCCAGAATAAAGAAATAATCATTTCAAATAGATACAGAATAGAAAAAAAGATAGCCTCCGGCGGAATGGCTGATATCTATCTTGGAGAAGATCTTAAACTTGATCGAAAAGTAGCGATTAAGATCCTGTCCCCCAACTATGCCGGAGATAGAAACTTCGTTGCAAGATTTAAAAGAGAGGCTCAAATACTGACAAAACTGGACCATGCCAATATAGTCGATATCTATGACTGGGGGAAATTTGATGGTTCATACTATATAGTAATGGAATATGTCCGGGGTACCTCATTGAAGGAATTAATCGAGCGAAAAGGTTCCCTCGACCCCAATATTGCCGCAAATTACGCAATTCAAATATCCAATGCCCTGAGTATCGCACATAAAAACAATCTCATCCACAGAGATATAAAGCCGCAAAATATCCTTATTACTCCAGACGGTATCATAAAGGTAACTGATTTTGGAATTGCAAAGTCTCTTAATACTGATATTACAAGGACGCTTAATATCGTAGGGACCGCCCATTACATCTCTCCCGAGCAGGTCGGCGGAGATGCTCTTGATAACCGGACAGACATATATTCTCTGGGTGTAGTAATCTATGAAATGCTTACCGGAGATCTTCCTTTTAGAGGTGATACTTCCATAGACATCAGCTTCAAACATGTAAATGAAAAACCTGTAAAACCATCGCTCCTTATCTCCAACATACCAAAGAAACTTGAAAAGATAGTGATGGTCTGCATGGAAAAGAAACCTTCAAAAAGATATTTTGTGATTGAAGATCTGAAAGGCGATCTTGTTAATTTCCTTGAAAAAAAACCGCTGCTCCTCGGAAGTAAGAAAAAAGACTTCTCGGCAGTAAACGCTTTTTCTGAAAAATTACGGAAAAGTCCCGGCTTGATAGCTGCTTCGGTTCTTGCCCTTATTTTTGTGGGACTTTTCATAATATATGCAATTCTTTATTATCAGAAAGAGCCCGGCGCCGAAACCGATCTCCGGGTACCTCCAATAGAAAATATTTCTATTGAGGCTGCAGGCGAGATACTTTCATTTTTTGGTCTGGAAATTGCCGTTTCCGGTGAGAGATCCAGTGATGTAATTCCTAAGGGCCACATAATCAAACAAACACCGGGGGCATACAGCGATATTACTGAAGATGGTTTAGTGGAGGTGATAATCAGCAGCGGAAGCGGCATCTCTTCTATTAAGGTACCAAATATAATAGGTCTTAAAACTGAATGGGCCAGGGAGATCCTTGAGGAAAGAGAGCTGGAGCTGGGAACTATTTCCACTGAGTTCTCTAAAGCATATGATGAAAATATTATTATAAGTCAGGACCCCTCATATGGTATGGAAATAGAACCCGGGGAAACTATAGATATAATAGTCAGTAAAGGTCCGGAGATCATAACCGTCCCAAATATCATTGGTAGTGATCTTACCTATGCATCAAAACATCTAAACTCCCTGGGGATCCATGTCATAATCGGCATAGCTCCAGTGAATGAGATTGTAACCCGGCCCGGATTAGTGGTATCGGTAGAACCATGGCCCGGGACACCTATAGACGCCGGTAGCGTGGTCGAGATAAGGGTATCTGTTTCAGGACCTCTTAATGAAATACCGGATCTTGTGGGGCTTACCGCTCAGGAAGCTATGGCTGTTTTAAGTTCCCTGAAAATAGTTTACGAAGTAGTAGATATAGTGCCTGACTACTCTTTTCAAAAAGATGAAGTGCTTGGCCAATGGCCCGAAAATGGCTCATATTTACCGCCTGGTCTACCCATGATCCTCTATATAGGAAAATAAACTTATATTTTATGTCTATCCTACTGGCGGGTAAAAACTCCCATATTTTCGAACTTTTCTGCCCTCTGAAGTTTTAATTCCTCACCGGAATATTTATCCAGCCTCTCAAGGGCATCTGATATATATCTTTCTACTATACTTATCATCCTCTTTGGATCATTCTGGGCGCCGCCTATCGGTTCATGTATCACCCGGTCGATAATACCCAGTCTTGACAGATCCTTTGATGTTATCTTTAAGGCTCTTGCCGCCAGTTTGGTACCGGAGGGATTTTTCCACAAAATTGCGGAACAGGCCTCTGGAGATATTACAGAATAGGTCGAATTTTCAAGCATGGCTATTTCATTTCCTACAGCAAGTGCAAGCGCTCCGCCGCTTCCTCCTTCACCAATAAGGACCGCTACTACCGGGACCTCCAGTTCAAACATAAGCTTTATGCTGTGGGCAATGGCACTGGACTGCCCGCTATCTTCAGCATCTATTCCGGCATATGCCCCCGGAGTATCTATGAATGTGATGATCGGGAAACCAAACCTGTCTGCGAGCTTCATTATTCTCTGGGATTTCCTGTATCCCTGCGGAATACTGGAGCCGAAGTTATATTTAATTCTTTCTTTTATATCTTTGCCTTTATTGTGGCCCATTACTACCACTGTTCTGCCGCCGATCTTGCCGAGGGCCGCTATTATTGATTGGTCCTCCATAGAGAGCCTGTCTCCTGAAAGGCCGGTAAAATCCGTGAAGATCGTTTTTATATAATCCTGGCACTGGGGCCTGCCTTCATTCCTGGAAAGCTCTACGATCCTCCATATCCGTCTGGACTCGCGGTCGACCTTCCTGTACTCATCGATCTTTTTATTCAGCTCTTTTTCAGTATCCTTAAAATGGATACCTGTAAAGAAAGGCACTTTCTTTAATCTATCAAGTTTTGAAAGGGAGTTTAGTATTTCCTTTACATAGCTTTTTGGGACTTCCCCTAATTTTTTTAGATCCATCTTAACCTTTAAATAATCTTAATAATCTTGCCAGGGTCTCCTTCATCTCTCCCCTGTTTACGATCATATCGACCTGGCCGTTTTTTAGATTTCTTTCAGACAGGCCAAAATCTTCAGGCATTTCTTCTTTAATCGTCTGTTTCACTACCCGCGGTCCCGCAAAACAAAACAAAGCCCCGGGCTCTGCAATGATTATATCGGCAATTGTAGAAAAACTCGCACTCACTCCCCCTGTTGTAGGATGGGCTATTACTGAAATGTATGGGATTTTTCTTTCCATGACCCTTGTGATACTTGATACAGTTTTTGCCATCTGCATGAGAGATATTATCCCTTCCTGCATCCTCGCACCTCCCGATGCCGAAAAAAGTATCAGGGGAATATTCTTTTCAATGCTTAAATCCGACAGGTTCTTTATCTTCTCGCCGACAACACTGCCCATGCTGCCGCCCATAAAACCAAAGTCCATCACGCCAAGAGCAGCTTCATGGCCATCGATCCTTGCTCCCCCGGTTATTATTGCGCTATTCAGGCCGGTTTTTAATCTTGCTTCCTTTAATCGTTCCGGATATGACTTGAGATCATAGAATTTTAAAAAATCAACAGAACTCAAATTGCTGTCTTGCTCTATAAAACTGTTTTCATCGGTAGTTATCTGGACTCTTTCCCTGCAGCTGATAGAGAAATGATTGTTGCAGTATGGACATACCATATGGTTCAAAAGATATATTTCTCTTTCAATATCTTTATTGCAGGATCTGCATTTTATTTTTTTATTGGCCATATTTTTTAAATCCCAGTGTCACATTATGCCCCCCGAATCCCATTGAATTGGAGAGGGCCACATCCACCTTTTTTTCCTGCTTTACTCTGGCCGTATAATCAAGGTCACATAAAGGACCGGGATTATCCAGATTGATTGTCGGCGGAATAATACCGGTATTTATAGCCATTATGGCCGCTACCGCCTCTACGGCTCCGGATGCTCCAAGACAATGCCCTGTCATAGATTTTGTGGAGCTGACATTCAGCTTGTAAGCATGTTCCCCAAAACATCTTTTGATCCCCCTAGTTTCTGTGATATCATTTAATGGCGTAGAGGTCCCGTGCGCATTTATATAATCCACATCTTCCTTTAAAATATTTCCTTCCTCCAAACATATAGACATACACCGGGCAATATTTGTTCCAGATTCTTCAGGGGCCGTTATGTGGAAGGCTTCTCCAGACATACCATAACCAAATATCTCACAATAGATCCTGGCTCCCCTCGAGAGAGCATATTCGAGTTCTTCAAGTACTATCATGCCTGAACCCTCTCCCATCACAAATCCATCCCTGTCTCTGTCAAAGGGTCTTGAAGCAGCCTCGGGGTCATCATTTCTGCCGGACATGGCGTTCATATTTGAAAAACCAGACATTGCCATCGGAGTTATAGCGGCTTCGCTTCCCCCTGTTATCATCGCATCTGCCAGTCCCCTCTTTATTATCTCAAAAGCATCTCCTATGGCATTTGATCCGGCCGCACATGCAGTTGTGGTCGTTGAGACAGGCCCCCTGGCTCCGCAGATTATCGAGACATGTGCCGCAGCCATATTTGATATCAACATAGGTATAATAAATGGGCTCACTTTATCGGCACCCTTCTCAAGAAGCCTTATATGCTGCTCCTCCAGCGTACCGATCCCTCCTATCCCGCTTCCGACGATTACTCCGACTCTGCTGGAGTTCTTATCATCAATGATCAGTCCGCTGTCAGACATAGCCTCATTTGATGATTTGACTGCAAACTGTGAAAATCTGTCCATCCTCCTCGCTGTTTTGGGATCAATATAGTCTCCGGGTTTAAAATCATTTATCTGTGCAGCTATCCTGCATGATAATTTCGATACATCTATTCTTTCAACCGGTGTTACGCCTGATCTTCCATTTATAAGGCCGTCCCAGCTCTTTTCAACATCCAGGCCCAGGGCCGTTAAAAGTCCAAGTCCTGTGACTACTACTCTTCTTTGCTGTCCCATTATATCAGGCATCGATTCTCCATTTCTTTTCTAATGATTAATAATACTGCTACTTTGAGGCACAGTTTCTTATATGCCCATTCCCCCATCGACTCCAAGGACCGTGCCGGTTATATAGTCCGAGTCTTTACTGGCCAGAAACAGCACAGCTTTTGCAACATCATCAACACTGCCCAGTTTTCCTGTGGGGATCTGCCCCAGGAGCATCTCCCTGACTTTATCTGGAAGTTTTCCGGTCATGTCTGTCTCAATATACCCCGGAGCAACAGCATTCACCAGAATATTCCTGCCTGCCAGCTCCCTTGCCAGTGTCTTTGTAAGGCCGATAAGTCCGGCTTTGGATGCTGAATAATTTGCCTGGCCCGCATTTCCGTGCACACCTACTATTGAGGCCATGTTGATTATCTTTCCGCTTCTTGCCCTTACCATATGTTTTACTGCAAATTTAGAACAGATAAATGCGCCGGTAAGGTTTATATCGATGACTTTCTTCCAGTCTTTGACTTTCATCCTTAAGATCAGATTATCCAATGTTATGCCTGCATTGTTGACCAGGATATCCACTCTCCCATATTCCTGAACAACCGTATTGATGGTCTCCTCTACATTCTCCTCATTGGTAATATCTACCATATAGAAGACTGCACTGCCGCTTCCATGCTCTTTATTAAATTCTGCTGCTGTCTTTTTGCCCGCATCCCCGTTTACATCGAAAATTACTACTTTCCCGCCTTCTTTTAAAAATTCCGCACATATGGTTTTACCTATGCCCCTGGCTCCTCCGGTCACTATTGCTATTTTATCT
>CBEVGD010000081.1:0-7962 GCA_965549355.1 uncultured bacterium
TCTGCCGCGAACTTAAGGTACCCGTGGTCTTTGACTTTATGGCTGTATCAAGTTATGGTGACTCCAAAGTCAGTTCCGGAATAGTAAGGATAACAAAGGATCTGGAATTCAGCATAGAAGGCAGGGAAGTCCTGATAATCGAGGATATTGTCGATTCGGGCAGGACCCTGAATTATCTAGTCAAAAATCTAAAAGCAAGGAGCCCTAAAAATATAGAAGTATGTGCCCTGCTTGACAAGAATGTCCCCAGAAAGATGGAGAACAGGGTAAAATATAAGGGGTTTGATATTCCGAATAAATTCGTAGTAGGCTATGGGCTTGACTACAGCGAAAAGTACAGGAATATTCCTTTTATAGGTTGTATTGAAAATGAATAATATTTGTATTAACATTACAGGTTAATATAGATTTATAAAAAAGGAGTTGCTTAAAACTTGAAAGATAATTTTAATAAAAGTACTAAAAAATTTGGAGGCAGAGGCTTTAAAAATATTGCATTGTTTATCCTCCTTATAGTTATTGTGTTCCTGATCCTCAAGAACCCTCTATTCTTATCTCCGGAAGTGACTGAGTTCAGCATGGATGAATTCGTTTCGGCAGTTGAGAACGGAAGAATAAGCACAGCAATACCCCTTTCAGTAAAAGCTGAAAATGGAGTCATAGAGGGAGAGCTTTCCGATGGTACGCCATTTGAAGTCGCTTTCCTTTCTGAATATGATATAACCCAGTATCTTCTTGATGAAGAGATAGCTTTTAAGGTTGATAATCAACAACAGTCCGTATGGCTCCAGGTTCTTATAAGCGCCATACCGTTCATAATAATATTTGGCCTTATATTCTTTATGATGAATCAGCTGCAGGGCGGAGGCTCAAAAGTCATGCAGTTTGGAAGGAGCAAGGCAAAACTTGCCAATAAAGAGAAACAGAGGGTGACTTTCAAGGATGTGGCAGGAGTGGACGAAGCTGTAGAAGAGCTGAGAGAGATCGAAGAATTTTTGGAGAATCCCGCTAAATTTAAGGCCATAGGAGCAAAAATACCCAAAGGGGTTCTGCTATATGGCCCTCCGGGAACAGGCAAGACCCTGCTGGCAAGAGCTGTTGCAGGCGAAGCAGGGGTGCCGTTTTACTCGATAAGCGGTTCTGAATTTGTAGAGATGTTTGTCGGCGTAGGCGCTTCAAGAGTCAGGGATCTTTTTAATCAGGCCAAGGCGACCCAGCCTTCAATAGTGTTTATGGATGAGATAGATGCAGTCGGGAGACATAGAGGAGCCGGTCTTGGAGGGGGACATGATGAGAGAGAGCAGACACTTAATCAGATACTTGTTGAGATGGATGGTTTTGATCAGGACAGCACGGTTATACTGATCGCTGCTACAAACAGGCCCGACATACTTGACCCGGCGCTACTGCGGCCGGGAAGATTCGACCGCCAGATCGTGGTTGACAGGCCCGATTTTCTTGGCAGAGAAGGAATACTTAAGATACATGCAAGGGGGAAACCTCTTGATAAGTCAGTAAATATAAAGACGATTGCAAAACAGACTCCGGGATTTACGGGCGCCGATCTTGCAAATCTCTTAAATGAGGCATCCCTTCTTGCTGCAAGGCACAATAAGAAAAAAATATCGATGTTTGAAATAGAAGAGGCTGTCGAAAGAGTGATAGCAGGTCCGGAGAAGAAGACAAGAGTGATCTCAGAAGAGGAAAAAAGAATAATCGCATTCCATGAGTCGGGACACGCACTCCTGTCCTATGTCCTGCCTTATACTGATCCGATACATAAGATATCCATAATTTCCAGGGGAAGAGCTCTTGGATATGTTATAACTCTTCCCGAAGAGGACAGATTTCTTAAATCGAAGAAAGAATTGCTGGATAAGATAACTCAGCTTCTCGGGGGGCGCGTAAGTGAGGAGATGAACTTTGCAGATATTACCTCCGGAGCGCAGAATGACCTGGAAAGGGCCACGAAGATCGCAAGGAAAATGATAACAGAATATGGAATGAGCGACCGTCTCGGTCCGGTGACTTTTAGGGGGGAAGAAGATGAAGTCTTTCTTGGCAAAGAGATAGCATCAAGACCGCATTATAGTGAGAGTATTGCTTCGGCTATTGATAAGGAGACACATAGTATCATGTCTTCAAGCTATGAAAAAGCCAGAGAGATCCTTGAGGAAAATAAACTTATCCTGGCAAAGCTCGCAAAGGAGCTTATTGAAAAAGAGACTCTTTCAAGGAAAGAAGTATTAAAGCTGCTTGTAAAAGTTGAGACCAAAAAGGTAAAGAAGATAAAGAAATCTGCAAGCAAGAAGAAAGTTGTCTCAAAAACAAGCGGCAGAACAAAGAAGGGCTCGTCAAAAACCAGAACAGAGGCTCCAGATAAGAAAAAATAAGAAAATAGGATCTTTCAGCAGAATGCCTGGACGAAGGTTTAAATATTAAAACAAGTAGTTTTATGCTGAAAGATTTTTTTATAAAAAAATGATCCCATCAAACAAGCTGAAAGGATATCGGTGGATAAGAAAAAGATTGCTGAAGGCGTAAGGATGATACTGGATGGAATAGGCGAGGACAGCAGCAGGGAAGGGCTCATTAGAACTCCTGAAAGAGTTGCCGATATGTATGAGGAGATATTTTCCGGACTGGATAAGGATCCTTCAGATGTTCTGGGACCGATGTTTGATGAAAATCATGATGAGATAATACTTATAAAGGACATACCTTTTCATTCGGTTTGCGAACATCATCTTGTACCTTTTATAGGAAGGGCCCACATAGCTTATGCTCCGAATAAATCCGGGAAAATAGTAGGTCTTTCCAAACTTACCAGGGTCCTTGAGATAGTGGCAAAAAGACCCCAGATACAGGAAAGGCTCACTACGATAATCGCAAATTCGATCATGAAAAAAATTGAGCCGAGAGGAGTCATGGTCATAGTAGAAGCGGAGCACCTCTGCATGAGTATGCGTGGGGTCAAGAAACCAAATACTGTTACAGTCACTTCTGCTGTAAGGGGACTCTTTAAGAACAATCCAGCCTCCAGATCGGAAGTGCTTTCCCTTATAAATAATGGAAAATAACACTTTTTTAAAGTGACCAATATGAAATACAAAATCAGGGCGCTTGATATCAAAAACAGGCAGGAAGGCATGTCTGAATATGATAAAATCGGGGTCACTGTCCCCGGCCAGAAGATAATGTCAGAGAAATTATTCCCGCTGGCGGTAAAAATAAAGGGACTAAAAGTGCCGGCTGCAGATATATTGAAACAGGAGATGCTGGCAAGAGGAGGAGATGTCGGCACTTCCAGAAATACACTGATTGAGAGATCAGAAAAAACCGATGTTATAATTGAAGGAAGCTATAAGAGTTTTGATAGCCTTATAATAAAGCTTAAGATGCAGCCATTCGGTTTAAAAGAGCTATCAGCTGAGCTGGAGACATTTCTGCGCAGTTATAAGAAGAACCGCCGGGGTAAAAAATACTTAATAGGCAGTAAAAAGTTCAATACCGGATCGGCCCCCCTCATTATGGGGATCTTGAATGCCACGCCGGACTCATTCTTTGATGGCGGAAAGTATAATAGCTATGAAAGTGCAGTAGAAAGAGCCGGAAAGATGATAGACGAGGGAGCAGATATTATTGATATAGGGGGCCTGTCCTCCAGACCCGGGTCAAAACCGGTAAGTCCTGAAGAAGAGCTTGAAAGGACAATACCGTTGATCAAACACAACCATAATAATTTTAATGTTTTGATATCAATTGATACTTACAGGTCAGAGGTTGCTTCAAAAGCTGTTTCTGCCGGAGCCGATATAATAAATGATATAAGTGCATTTACAATGGATGAGCATATGGTTTCAATTGCAGCAAATAGCGGCACAGCAGTGGTTCTCATGCATATGCGGGGTACTCCTGAAGACATGCAGGACGATCCGCAGTATAGCGATGTGGTAGACGAAGTATGCGAGTATCTTAATAAGAGATCATCTTATGCGGTCAATTCCGGCATATCTGCTGATAAAATAATAATAGACTCCTGTATAGTGTTTGGAAAGACTCTGTAACATAATCTTGCCATACTTAATAAGATTAGGGAGTTTACCCTTCTGGGGTTTCCTGTACTTGTGGGTGCATCACGCAAATCATTTATGGGAAAGATACTTGATCTGCCGGCAGAGGAAAGACTCGAAGGCAGTCTTGCAGCGGCAGTATGGGCGGCAATAAATGGAGTAAGCATCCTGCGGGTCCATGATGTGGCCGCTACGGCAAGAGCGGTAAAGATGGCTCATAGCATTATGAACGGTTATTAGTAAAACTAGATTATCCAAGGTGATCCATTCTGAAGATATTGATAAATAATCTCAAATTATATGGGTATCACGGTGTGAGGGAACACGAAAAGAAAGATGGCCAGGACTTCATTTTTAATATATGTATACATATTGAAGATAAAAGCCTGAAAAACAGCGATAATCTTGAAGACTCTTTAAGCTACTCAGATGTCATAAGGGAAGTCAATAAAATAAATAAAAACCAGAAATTTGACCTTCTGGAGACACTCTCCAGGGTAATTGCTGATGAAATAATAAGTATGTCCGGCCTTGTGAAAAAGGTGGATGTCAGGATAGAAAAACCGTCTCCCCCTATTGATGAAGAGCTTGATTCTGTCGGGGTGGAGTATAGTCTAAAGAAAGATGAACCGGATTCTTTTCCCGTAAAAGTCTTTCTTTCGCTCGGCTCCAATATGGGAGATAGAAAGACAAATCTAAAAGAAGCCCTGAGGCTCCTCGGAAATAATCCGGGGATAAGCATATTGAGCATCTCCTCGCTTTATGAGACAGGGCCGATGTATGTACAGGATCAGAATAATTTCTATAATATTGTAGCTGAGATAAGTGCCGGAAGCGAGACGGGACCCTTCAAACTCCTCGGTCTTATAAAAGAAATCGAGTATCATATAGGAAGAAAAAAGGGAGGAGCCAGATATGGCCCCAGACCTATCGATATAGATATACTGTACTATGGCAATGAAAAGATTGAATCGGATATACTTCAGATACCCCATCCCGGGATCGCTGAGAGGAGGTTTGTGCTTCTGCCACTCTCCGAGATTGCACCGGAGATGGAAATAGAGGGTATGGATATTAAGGAATATATAAAGAATAAAGACCTTCCCGGGAAAGTTGATCTGGTTTCCGGTTTTTAATCTTGCTTTATAATTTCCTTGATCAGAATAATTCAGCAATTACTCTATTTGTGCATTGACTCTTTTCTTATTTGGTGTTACTTTAATAATAATCAGTAACACTAATATCGAAAGGATGAACATGCATATACCTGATGGTTTTGTAGACCTCAAGACTGCAGTTACTACAGGAGTGATATCTGCAGGAGGGTTGGCCGGAGCGATCTATGGTGTAAAGAAATATTTTAAGGCCCGTGTAATCGCCATGATGGGAGTGATGAGTGCACTTATTTTTGCACTTCAGATGATCAATTTTACAATTCCCGGCGGTACTTCCGGACATCTTCTTGGAGGAGCGCTGGCAGCCATTATTCTTGGACCCCATGCAGGAGCTATTGTAGTTGCAGTGGTCCTTATTGTACAGGCTCTTATATTCATGGACGGCGGCATAGTGGCTATGGGGGCGAATATTTTTAATATGGCCATAATCGGAGTCTATGGATCATTTGCTATTTACTGGCTGCTTTCTAAAATATCCAGATCAAGATGGATGTTCTTTATAGCAATTGCAGTGGCATCATGGGCATCAGTAGTCATCGCATCATTTTTTGCTGCTCTGGAGCTTGGTATCTCAGGTACATATGCTATGGGGATAACCATGAAAGCCATGCTCGGGGTCCATGCTGTTATCGGACTTGGCGAAGCTGCTATAACTCTGGCAGTAATTGCTTTTATATACAGGGTAAGGCCCGAATTGATACTTACAAGGAATGGAGGTCTGAAATGAAGAACAGTAAGAATATAGTTTTTACAGTAATAGGAATACTTATCATCCTTATAATAGCAATGGCGATTTCACTTGCAGCGTCTTCCTTTCCTGATGGATTGGAGAAAGTTGCCGAGAACCTTGGTTTCATTGACAGAGCAACCGTAGTGCTTTCAGAAGGATTTTTCCTGATTCCCGACTATGCTTTCAGAGGTGTGGAAAATGAATACTGGCAGACATCGCTGGCAGGTTTTTTTGGAGTACTTATAATCTTTGCCCTGTTTACTGTGGTCTATCTGATATACTGGGCGGTTGCGGTCAGGAAGACTGGAAAAGATAAATAAAATGAAATGATTAAAATGTAAGGGAAATTTTTAAATAATGGATAATTTTAGTCTTTCAGTAAGGGATAAACTTTTAATTACCTTTATAAATATTATTTTTATAGTAAGTGTTGAAAAGGGTAAGTTTGCTGTACTTGCCCTTTTTGGGATCCTTGCAATAATAGTGATGATATTGTTCAAGCCGGATTACCGCAGGCTGTTTAAAAGGGTATTTATTGTATTTCTATATCCATTTTTTATCTCTATCTTTATTCCTTTTACAAATCCAGGAAATGCCCTGATCAGTCTGGACCTCAGGATGTTTACTGTTACGGTGACAGATAATGGCCTTACTCTTTTCTATACGGTGCTTATTAAAGCTTTTTTATCAATACTCATTACAGCATCTCTTATGCTCTCTACTGATGAAAAAGAGCTGCTTTATGGATTGAGGAAGATAAAGGTCCCCAAAATAATAGTATCTATCATGTTTCTCATGTACCGTTACATATTTCTTATAAGGGAAGAATCTAAAACCGGCCAGATGGCGATAAACAGCCGGATATTCAGGAGATCATATTATACTGTAAATAAAAAGCTCACCTACCTTATTGGCAATATGATCATCAAATCTTTTGACCGTGCAGAAAATATCTATAAGTCTATGGAAAGTAGGGGCTTTACCGGTGAGTTTCATATATATAAAAAGACTGAAAAGGCTTCTGCGGCCGGTATTGCATTTCTTCTTGTATTTATTATAATGCCAGCATCACTAAAAATAATCGAGATCACAAAATTGTTCTAGTCTCTCTTGTAAAAATGATAGAAGATATGCCGGCTGTTAAAATAGATGATCTTTCCTATAGATACCTTTCCAGCAACCGCCTGGATCAGGGTAATGCTGTATTCAACCAGGTACTCGAAAATATAAGCTTTGAGATCAAAAATGGGGAAAGAGTATCCGTAATAGGGCCAAATGGAGCCGGTAAATCCACTCTTCTTCTAAATATTGCCGGGCTTGCTGATGATAAATACCGCAGCGGCAGTATCCATATTTTTGGGACTACTGTAAATAAAACAAATATTTATAATATACGCGAGGACATAGGATTTGTATTTCAAGATCCCAATGACCAGCTCTTTTCAACAAGCGTATTTGATGATGTGGCCTTTGGCCTGGTAAATTTTCTCAGCAAGAAAGATCCTAAAAAAGCAAAGGACAGGAGTTATATCGAACAAATAGTCAGATTGAGCCTGGGAAAGGTCAATATGAAAGGGGTAGAGGACACTATACCTCATTTCCTTAGTTTCGGAGAGAAAAAGCTAATATCCCTGGCCACTATTCTTTCATACACTCCCCGTATACTTATTCTTGATGAACCGGCCAGCAATCTTGATCCCGGCAATAGGAATAACTTCATTGACCTGATAAGAGCCATGGAAAAGACTATTATCATTGCCACGCATGACCTGGATATGGCCTATGAATTTTCGGACAGATGCATAATTATAAATGAAGGCAATATAATCTTTGATGGAGATTCGAAGAAGATCCTCAGGGATGCCAGATTCCTGAGGGAAAACAACCTCGATCTGCCTTTGAGATTTAAAGAATCATAAATCACTGATAAATAAAAACCAAATTGACAGTATATTTCCATGACCTTAATTTCGTGGATGAACCA
>CBEVGD010000082.1:0-7947 GCA_965549355.1 uncultured bacterium
TGGAAGTCTTGCCTTCGCCTGTATTAACGGTAAATTCACCTTCAATGTCCCATCCGCTTAATTTGTCCTTATACCAGTTAAATACCTCATCTGCACCTTTATCTGAGGTTGCTGATATAGAATAGCTATTTTTACCATCATCAGATGCCTTCCAGGAAGTGGTTATTTCCATATCCGGATAGACAGGGACATTCGCTGGAAATCCTTCAGGCATGTCCGCACCTGTGCCGATTGTGACTTCTCCATTATCAGACTCTATTTCTATCGTCTCATCATCAGAGCTTATATTTACTTCTCCGTCATCACTCTGAATAGTCACCTCGCCATCATCAAGATCTATATCAACATTTTCACCGCTTTCACCTTCAATGGCCTTCTCGATTATCCCCTCTGTTAATCTTTCTGCGATTTTCTGACCAAAACATCCACCTGCAAAGACCAGAGTAAGCAATATAAAAACTAATACTGCAGTTATTGTTAATATTTTTTTCATCTTTCTCTCCTTTTTTTAGAAATTCTTTTATTACCTCTTTTACTTTGATTAAAATCAGCCCATATTTTACTAAAATATTAAATATAATGGAAATGGATTTTTTTAATTATCGTCGGGCCGGCGGCACATTACTCACCGCTGTTTATATTATAAAAACTCATAAAGGCCTCATCGGGTATATCGACCCTTCCGATTTTTTTCATCCTCTTCTTGCCTTTCTTCTGCTTTTCGAGCAGTTTCCTCTTTCTGGTGATATCTCCTCCATATAGCTTGGCCGTCACATCCTTGCGGTATGGAGCGACCCTCTCCTTGGCTATGATCCTCTTGCCTATAGTCGCCTGTATGGGCACTTCAAAGTTCTGCCTCGGCACGATCTTCCTTAGCCGCAGGGCAAGCTCTCTTCCAATAAAGTATGCATTATCCCTGTGCACTATAACCGATAGTTCATCCACCCTGTCGCCTGCAACAAGAATATCCAGCTTGACCAGGTCCGACTGCTCAAATCCCATTATTTCATAATCAAGGGACCCATATCCAGAGGACATGGATTTTAGCTGATCAAAAAAATCCACTATTATTTCAGAAAGCGGGATTATATATTTAAGCTCCACCCTTTCTATGGAAATATATATCATATCAACAAAGTCTCCCCTTTTGGATTCTGCAAGCTTCATTATCTTGCCTATATACTCTTTTGGACTGATAATGGTCACTTCAGCATAAGGTTCCTCTATGCTCATTATCTTCTCCTGGTCGGGAAAATCAGAGGGCCTTTTGACCTCCAGAACATCTTCATTGCTTAAAATGATCCTGTATGCGACATTCGGGGCCGTGGTTATAAGCTTGAGCCCGTATTCTCTTTCCAGCCTCTCCTTTATTATTTCCATATGAAGAAGGCCCAAAAAACCGCACCTGTAGCCATAGCCCAGGGCAGTTGAGACTTCGGGAACATAGTCAAGGGAAGAATCATTTAATGACAGCTTTCCCAGAGCGTCCCTGAGATTCTCATAATCTCCTCCGTCTATGGGAAAAAGTCCTGAATAGACCATAGGTTTGGGCTTTTTATATCCGGGAAGACCTGATTTGGCCGGCTCCGAAAGCGAAGTTATGGTATCTCCCACTACAATATTTCCCACTTCTTTTATCCCGGTTATTATATATCCCACCTCTCCCGCAGAGAGGCAGTCTTTCTTTATCATCCCGGGACCGAATATTCCCACTTCTTCTACCTCAGAGATGGTCCTTTCCGCCATGAACTTTATTTTCATCCCCTTCCTGAGCCTGCCGCTTACCACCCTTATCAGCCCTACCACTCCCCTGTATGAATTGTACTGGCTGTCAAATATAAGTGCCTGCAGAGGTTCCTTTTTATCTCCGGAAGGTGCAGGTATGGCTGTTATGATCTTTTCGAGGACACTATCCACGCCCTGTCCGGTTTTGGCGCTTACACGGAGTATGTCATTCCCTGATACACCCAGTATCTTTTCAAGCTCCTGTGCCACTTCATCCACTCTTGAACTCTTTAAGTCGATCTTATTGATCACAGGGATTATCTCCAGGTCCCCTTCCATGGCAAGATATACATTGGCCAGTGTCTGGGCCTGTATTCCCTGCGTGGCATCTACCACGAGTATTGCGCCCTCGCATGCAGCAAGACTCCTGGAGACCTCATAAGAAAAGTCGACATGCCCCGGGGTGTCTATAAGATTAAAGGTATATTCCTTCTTATCGGAAATACTCTTATACAATACCCTCACAGCATGGGCCTTTATAGTTATTCCCCTCTCCCTTTCAAGATCCATATCATCCAGGAACTGTTCAGACATCTCTCTCTTGCTTACCGTACTTGTTATCTCAAGTATCCTGTCAGCAAGAGTGGATTTTCCATGATCTATATGGGCGATTATAGAGAAATTTCTTATCAGGCTTCTATCTGTCATCATTTATGCCATTTCTTTTAAATCTATTTTTAAGGCCTCCGAGCATATTCATTACAAACTTTACTTCATCCATCTTTAGTAGAATAGTCATGCCTATATAAATAGCTGCTCCCAGGATTATTATTCCGGCCATGATCGCAATCAGCCATGCAAGATTTCTGTATGCATAGACCGATACATATTTCCATACTACATATATGGCCCCGCTCATTATAAGGGCAGACAGCAATATCTTCCAGTAGGAGTTTATGATCCTTTTCGCCCCCAGGTTCCCGACTTTCTTCCTCAGTATTATAAGCAATACCGCTACATTAAAAAGCGCAACAAGGGTACTTGAAAGGGCGAGTCCCCCTATATCCATATACCTTATAAGTATCCAGTCCAGAATGAGATTTACAAGTATGGATACGGCTGCCACCTTAAGGGGCGTCTTTACATTCTTAAAAGCATAGAATATGCGGTTCAGTATCATTAGCAGGCCAAAAAATACCAGTCCAAGGCTGTGGAATATAAGGATGGTCGAGACCTTCGCCGTATCGTCGGGCCCAAAATTATAATGCTCAAAAAGAACCTTTATTATCGGATAGGAAAGCATTACGAGTCCCGCGGCTGCCGGGATCATCATATAGCCTATCTCCCTTATTCCCAGTGAGAAGCTTTCCTTCACTGCCTTTATATCATTTTCGGCCGCCTGTCTGGATATAAGAGGATATAGCACTGTGATTATAGCAACAGAGAATACTCCCAGCGGAAGGTTTGCAACACTCCAGGATAGAGTAAGTGCCGTGGTGTTTCCACCTCCCAGATTAAGTGCAAAAAAATTATCAATACTATTATTGAGATGAACGGCTCCGAGACTTAAAAGGATGGGAAACATCAATGAGAATATCTCTCTTACTCCTTCATTCTTGAAGTCTATAATGGGCCCGTATCTAAGCTTTGACACTTTTAGCTGTGGGAAATGTATGGCCATGTGAAGCAGTGACCCGGCCATCACCCCAATCGCCATGGAATATATGCCAAGGTCCGAAAAGAGAAGGGCCACAAATATTATAGTCACTATATTAAGCACAAAAGGTGCAAGGGACGATACCGTAAAAATATTGTGCGAATTCAGGATACCGGTCGCAAGACCGGAAATGCTCAATGTCACCAGTGAAAATATCATTATCCTGTTCATAACCACAAATTTAGCTATATCCATCTTATTGCCGGAGATCCCCGAAAGTAGGATGCCGATCCGCGGAGATAGGATAAATATGGCCGCTGAGATGATAATGAAGCCAATCAGCATTATATTTGTTACAGAGCTTACAAATATTCTGGCTTCAAGATCCTTCTTTTTCTTTATATAAAGTGAATATATGGGTATAAAAGCAGCCACTACCAGTGACTCGGCAAATAGGATGCGAAAGAGATTTGGAATATAACGCGCCCAGATAAAAGCATCGACATCATAATTGAGCCCAAAATATCCGGCCATTATCTGATCCCTTGCAAGCCCGGATATTTTGGAAAGCAGTATTGCCATTACCACCATTATAGTGGCTCCGAATATCCTTTTTCTCGAGATAAAGTTCTCTTCGCTCATAAAAAATAATTTCCCAGGCCTCTTAATTACTCAAGAATTGTATTATATCATCTATATTGAGCCAATAATAAGTGTTTTTATTTATTTGAAAAAGTGTTAGAATGTGTTTTCATTTTCGATGAAAGCTTATAATTTTGGAGGAAAAATAGATGCCGAATATTAAATCTCAAATAAAACGGGACAGGCAAAATAAAAAAAGGACAATAAAGAATAGAGCCCTAAAATCAAGGATAAAAACCACACAGAAAAACCTGGCAGCAATGGTCGGATCCAAAAAGCTTGAAGAAGCAGAAGCAGGACTGAATCAATTGAACAAGGCCCTGGACAAAGCTGTGAAAGGCAGTGCGGTACATAAGAATTATTCTGCTAATAAGAAATCCCAGGCTGCAAAGCTTGTGAATTCGATTAAGAAATAATAATAGAAGCAGAAAAAATTCCTCTTTCTCGACTATTTCAATAGCATAACTAAAACGACTTCATTGCCAGTATTTATTCTATCATTATAATATTCTACAGTGTAATTGCTCCAGGGTCAGTATTACCTAATTTGAATTCATTACAATAAATAGACATATTTGGTAATTTATTGCCATATAATTTGAAGTATCTACATTTATTAAATTCCCATCACTTCTACATGAGCCCGATCTTTCACCCCAACGGAGATAAGCATTATCTGCCTGGGCCAGAGCATCTGAGCCATTAGTGGTATACTTATTTTATATCAATGATAGAATTAGTAGATATTATGAACAGATGAATCAGCCAATAAGAAAAAACAGGTAATTTATACTAAAGAAGCTGCAAAGCTAAGATAACTATTATGAAAGGTCTGCTATGAAGCCGGAAACTTTTAATTTTAAAACTGATGACGGCAAAATTATATCTGCATATAAGTGGCTCCCTGCTGATAGAAACAATATTAGGGGGGTAGTGCAGATAGCTCATGGCATGGCCGAACATGCCTCAAGATATGAAGACTTTGCCGGAACCCTTGCCGGATCAGGCTACGGCGTATATGCAAATGACCACCGCGGACATGGTAAAACTGCCGGCAGTCCGGACAATATTGGATATTTTGCTCCCGATAATGGCTGGGATCTTGTAGTGGGCGATATGCATAAGCTTCATAGTATTATAACTAAAGATCATCCCGGTCTTCCCATCTATCTCCTTGGCCACAGCATGGGTTCACTTCTAATAAGAAGCTATATTATCCGATACGAGGATAAGCTTTCAGGCGTGGTGCTTACAGGAACCAGCGGAGATCCCGGACCTTTAAAATATATAGGGATCCTTATAGCAAAGTTTGAGATGAAAATGAAAGGTAAAAAAGCTAAATCCCCCATGCTGGATAACTTATCCTTTGGAAGCTTTAATAAAGCTTTTGCTCCAAACAGAACCAAATTTGATTGGCTGAGCAGGGACACTTCCAATGTGGATAAATATGTAAACGATCCCTTTTGCGGTGATATTTTCTCAGCCGGGTTTTTCTATGATCTGCTGGCCGGGATCAAAAACATCAACAGCTTTTCCAATATAGAGAATATATCCAAAGATCTGCCCATACTGCTCCTTTCAGGAGAAGATGATCCTGTAGGCAATAAAACCAGAGGAGTTCTCCAGGTTTATGATCTATACAAAAAAGCCGGTATCAGGGATGTAAATTATAAGTTTTATCCCGGGGCAAGACATGAAATATTAAATGAAGTAAACAAAGAAGAAGTATACCGAGATATTATAGAATGGCTGGACAGCCATTAATTTTTAAGCGTTCTGGAGACATGCAGCAGCTTTAAGGAAATTAACAGTAAGTTTGAAACCTGCATACAACCGGTCATCTGGAACTCCTGTCTGCAAAGCTAAAAATTCCACGTTGGGATTACTTTCCCGCTTGAAAGAACCTCCTCGACATAGCACCCTGTCTGAGGCGCCGGATCTGCATCGCCTTCCACTTCACCGTTATCCACAATACGATAAACTAATAAACTGTGCCACGCACCGTCGGCAAGCCTGATGATTGCGGAATTTGGATGATCAATCCGCCACCACGAACCGCTTGGAGCAGGCCCGAACTCTGTCGGGGCATCCCGTGCAATAAGAGATTTCTCAAAGTCTGTCCGGCTTTCATTTAGCGGCCAATAAGCAATCACCGCCCTGGTGCGGTCATGCGGGGGGAGATTAGCTGCAAGAAACGGCGTGCCGTCCGCCGCCTGATTAATCGAAACCGGAGATCGGGAGCGGCAGTCCTTCCGGTAGATCACCTGTTCCCAGGTCCTGCCATTGTCGGTAGATCGCCATACCGCTGCATCAAAGGCAATCCCCGGCAGGACACTGCAATCGCTGCGGGCAGAAAAAAGCAGGTCTCCGTTCGCGTCCCGGATAAGACTGGGTTCGCTCCAGGGGGCTTCATTTCCTGTTATAGGAACAAACGAAACAGGACGCCATCCATCTACACTATACTGCCAGCGCGACACGCCCGAAACAGGGATTCCTCCCACTCTGGCAATCATCACATAGAGCAGATCCTGTCCATCCGGAATCGCATTGGTAACAAAATTACCAGCCAGGTCCCACTCAGAAAGAAGCGTCTCCACCTTTACAAATTCCTTCCGGAGAATCTTGAAAGCATTTCCGTCATAGCCGAATTGAAACAGTTCAGCGTGCCTATCCGCGTCCTCCCGGTAATCATAGTTCCCGGTATCATCAAGCATGTGACGGATCCCCATTGCCAGGCCGAACCCGGTCCCCGCATGGGGATGGGGAGAACCGTCAATCAGTTTCGCGCCCAATGGCACAAAACCGCCCAGAACCGGTCCCTTCCGGGTAATAGAGGTTTCTGTCATTTCGTACCGGGAGATCGCTATTGCATCCCCGGCGTTAATAGTCTCCAGGTTATCGAAAAGCACCACATCAGTTCCGATCTCAAGATCGATACTGTTTGTGCCATCTCTGCGGATGTTGCAGAAAAGCCCCGCCTTCCGTGGCGCTATCTGAAACGGAAATCCCAATCCATACCGCCACAACTCATCCGATGGGGTGTCCGGCGGAATGGTCAAAGCCACCTTATTTCTGGTAATACCAGTTATTCCATTCATCTTAATCTCCTATTCATTATTAATTTCCATTCACAATAATTCTAATATTTACTGTATTTTTGCTATTACTGGAAACAGCAATATTATACTATTATACTGATTGTATTTGTATCATAATTAATTATTATTTATGTATCCCAATAATCACTTTTCAATAGTGAAGCTTGAGATTATGTCAATACCGCTTCCTAAAAAGTCTTTTATTATTATATCCCCTGCTTTAACAGGAGTCCTTACCTTTATTTTCTTTACCTGTTTTATCATATCCATGACCCGGTCCCCGGGTACGCCTGTCCTGCTCCTCACCGGCAGCCGGTTAAAAAGAACTGATTCTATATCTATGGTAGTGGTGAGCACTCTCCTGGGGTCTATTATTTCATCATGGGCAAACTTTTCTCCCTTACTGCATTTATTTCCCTTAACTGATAATACCCCGCTCTTATTATATTCAACATCCAGCATGCATCCTACCGGGCACTCTATACAGGTCAGCTTTTTTTTCAATTTTCTTCCCCCTGTTCTATGCTAACCGCGATAGATTTTACATCCTTAGAATTAATTTTTTTAAAATACTGCTTTTTTATCTTAATAAACAGCATTTCTCCGGGAAATATAAATCTTGTTTTCTTCGTAAAATTTATTTCGGGTATTTTTACATATGCATTTTCCATAGGATATCTGGCCCTTATCCTGAAAGTAACATCACTCTTGCCGCTTATCCTTTGCGGTACTATATAGGCAATATTATTTCCTGCCAAAACGGAAATTTTAGAATTTCTTTTTATTTTACCTTTTAGATACGCATATGCATTCTCTGCTGCAATA
>CBEVGD010000083.1:0-7921 GCA_965549355.1 uncultured bacterium
AGAGCCGGGGACTTAAAAATGAATTTATAAATATTTCTAAGAAGATAAAAAACTATTCATATCAGCACCCGCTTAAATTCTTTAAGGAAAATGTCAATGATTTTATCTTTCATAATAAGGAAGATAAAAAAGATAATATCCGGATCCTTCAAATAAATAAAGGGAAGGCAAAAGAGCTGGATCTTTTACAGAAAAACCGGGATAGCAATGTTCCTGATTTTATTGGAGGGTTCATGGGCTATTTCTCATATGACCTGAAGGACCATATAGAAACGCTCCCCCGTACCACCACCGATGATCAGGGACTCCCCATTATTTATCTGGGATTCTATAATAGGCTTCTGGCATATGGCCATAAAAGGGATAAGTGGTATTTTGTAAGGAATTTTATAATCAGCAATGGAGAGGGCAGATTAGAAGAGACATTTGGAGAAAGCGACCTTATAGGATCCGGAGACGATACGGGTGAAATAATAAAAAGAAACTCTTCCGAAATTAGAGCTATAAAGGAAAGGTTTAGATCCGGGCCGGCAGATATAAGGGCCGGGATCATTGAAAAGTATCTAAAGGATCCGGTATCAGATCTAAAACTAAAGTCAAATCTTACAAAAGACGAATATGTCAGGGGTGTCAATAGGACCAGGGATCATATTTATGCTGGAGATATCTATCAGGTGAATTTTTCGCAGAGATTTGAAGCAGAAGTACCGGTGGAGCCTATGGACCTTTATTATATATTAAGGGGGAAAAATGCGGCTCCTTTCTCAGCATATTTATCCTTCCCGGAGTTTTCAATCGGCAGTTCATCTCCTGAAAGGTTTTTTTACTTGAAGGGCGATATTATTGAGACAAGGCCCATAAAAGGGACCATGCCGAGGGGCAGAGACAGGAAAGAGGATATGAAGAATGCCAGGGAGCTTGCAGGCAGCATCAAGGACAGAGCCGAACTAAATATGATCGTGGACCTTGAAAGAAACGATCTGGGAAAATTCTGTTATTACGGGACCGTAAAGGTCGCCGAACATGCAGTCATCGAAAAATATGCAAGAGTGTTCCATACAGTATCCACAGTCACGGGCCGGGTAAAAGAGGGTATAGATGCAGCCGATATAATCAAAGCGGCTTTCCCGGGCGGCTCTATTACAGGAGCTCCCAAGATAAAAGCCATGGAAATAATCGATGAGCTAGAGGCAGTAAGCAGGGGCATATACACTGGCTCTATAGGATATATTTCGATAGATAATACCATGGACTTAAATATTGTCATAAGAACCTTTATAATGAAGGATAAGAAATTCTATTATAATGTAGGCGGAGGGATAGTGGCCGATTCCAGATCGGATATGGAGTACCAGGAGACTCTGGATAAAGGCAGTGCCCTTAAGGATACACTTAATTTTTTTAAGCCGGAGAACCTCTTGAAGAACATGCAGGGGAAATAATGGCAGTTTAAAAAAGATCCAATACAAAATCCGGGAGGTCTGATGTTTGAGTATGTATATATTAATGGCAGATTCTACCGCGCAGAGAAAGCAAGCATACCTGTAAGCGACAGGGGTTTTCTGTATGGAGACGGGGTCTTTGAGACGATGCGCAGCTATAGTGGCTCCATCTTCATGCTTTCCATGCATCTGGACAGGCTTTTTCACAGCCTGAAAGCCTTAAAATTCCCCCCGGACTTTAATAGGGATCAAATAGTAAATATGATTTCAAAAACACTGGCAAAGAATAGATTGGCCCGGAAAGATGCATATATAAAAGTAATGGTGACAAGGGGAGATCATAGCGGGACCCTGTACTTCAATCCGGGAAGCAAGCTCAGGGTCATTATAATAGCAAAGAGTCTGGTGCCCTATCCCCGCGATGTATATTCTGAAGGCGTGGACACAATATCATCATCGATATACCGGCAGGCATCAGGGGACCAGGTCCACAAACATAAGCTTATGAGTTATTTTGAAAATCTGTATGAAAAGGACCGGGCACATCTGCAGGGAGCATTTGAATCAGTATTTCTTACCAGGGATAAACTTGTCCTTGAAGGCTCAACCACCAATATTTTTATGATAAAGCGCAATACGGTATATACGCCGCCACTGACCCAGAATGTCCTCCCGGGAATAACCAGGAGAGTGGTCCTGGACCTTTGCAGGCTAAACCGTATAAAGGTATGGGAGAAGAAGATACATTACCGCGACCTCATAAATGCAGATGAAGCCTTTCTGACCAATTCCATTGCCGAAGTGATCCCGGTCAGGAAAATAGATGTCCATAGATTGGAGGGCCAGGTATCGGGGGAGATCACTTCAAGGTTGATGAGCCTGTATAAAATCGGAATAAATTAAGGATTCCCGAGTATTTACTAAAGAAAAAGCAGGTGTTAGTATGTGTTTGTATTGATCACAGAATATTAAAAGGATATCGCGCATCTGGAAGGAGGCGGCTGGAAGATGAAAAAGTTTAGCAGCCTGATGGACTTAATAAAGGCAAGAAAAAGCATACGCTCATATAAGCCTCAGGAAGTAGAGGAAGAAAAATTAAATTATATTCTTAATGCATTCAGAAAAGCTCCCTCGGCAAAAAATCTTCAGCCATGGAAGCTGGTTGTTGTAAAAAATAAAAAGATAATAAAGGATCTTGCGATAGCATGCAATAATCAGACTTTTTTGGAAGAAGCGCCTATTCTTATAGCAGCATGCGCAAAAGAGGATGAGGCTTATGGGACAATGGGCGGATATATGAATAGCTACCCCATAGACCTTGGGATCGCTCTGGAACATCTCATACTTGCCGCTGCCGAACAGGGGCTCGGGACCTGCTGGATCGGAGCTTTTAAGGAACAGCTGGTCAAAGATATACTGAGCATACCCGCAGATGTAAGGGTAGTGGCTCTTACCCCGGTCGGATACCCATCCGGAGAAGCTTCTATCAGGAGCAGGAAACCATTGTCAGAGATCATTAGCTATGATAAATATATTTAAGGAATGGATCCGGAGAGTGTGAAGCAATAAGATAAAGATCCTTTAAAAAGAATATGAAAAAACCGCTATCTGCTGCCGGCATTATATCTTATCCGGCAAGAACTGTATCGCAGGATGAAAATATAGGAGAAGTCGATAGAATATTAAAGACTTATGGGCATCCCGGAATAAGGGAATTATTAAAGATAATCTTTGCCGTCACCAGGCATATGAAAGCAAGTACATATCTTGTCGGAGGGATAGTCAGGGACGGCCTTCTAAATATACAGAATTACGATATAGATATTGTTGTAGATGGAGACGGCATTAAGTTCGGGGAGAAACTTGCGCAGAGGCTGGGGGCAAGGCTGGACATCCATGAAAAATTCATGACAGCTGTGCTCATATTGGAAAACGGCCAGCATATAGATATCGCTACCTCAAGGGTGGAGCATTATAGGAAGCCTGCTGAGCTGCCAGGCGTAGAATCAGGAAGCATCAAACAGGACCTTGCAAGAAGAGACTTCACCATAAACTCTCTTGCACTTTCCCTTACAGGTAAAAATTTTGGCGAGATGCTGGATTTCTTCGGAGGCAGGGAGGATCTCAAAAACAGGAAGATCAGGGTACTTCACAAAATGAGCTTCATCGAGGACCCCACAAGGATATTCAGAGCGGTCCGCTTTGAGAAAAGGCTTGGCTTTAAAATGGATAAACAGACTGAAGCAATGGCGCGCCATGCTATAGATATGGAGATCGTGTCAAAGCTTACCGGTGCCAGGATAAGAGATGAACTGATATATATATTAAATGAAGACAGGCCATTCAATGCGATCAAGAGATTATATGATCTTGGGGCCCTTTCAAAAATAGGGATAACTCAAGTGATCAGTAAAGAATTTGTAGAAGATATGAGAAAAGCCATTAGTTCATACAGCAAGCTTAAACCCTATCAGGACAGAGAATCTGTAAAATGGAGACTTCTGCTGATCATGATGCTCAGAGACAATAATGCTGCCGCAATAGAGTCCTGGTGCCTTAAGATGAAGATCAGGAGAAAAGATATTGCGGTGATCACGGGCAGCATTAAGAAAATGCCGGAGGCGGGAAGGGAATTAAAAAAGAAAATAAAAGAAGATTCAAGATTGTATGATATTGTCAGAAGATATTCACCCGAGCTCCAGGTCATCTGCCATAGCCGGGGAGGGGATCATGCAAAGAATATAAGAAGGTATTTTACAAAGCTTGTAAATATAGGGCTGGAGATAAGCGGTGAGGATCTGAAGGAACTCGGATATAGACCCTCGCCTTTATTTAAAGAAGTCCTCGGAGAGGTCCTCCGGCAGAAGATCGATGGTAAAATATCCGGCCGGGAAAAGGAACTGGCTACAGCTATAAAGCTAATATCTCAACTTTCGAAAAATTAGCCTGAAATCACCTGAATATATTCCTTTAGAGCTATCAGTAAATCAGGAATTTTTGGATTGTAAAAAAATAATTATAAAATTTGACTTTCCTGATTGAATAATCTATATTAATATTTAAATATATAGGTAAAGGCTTACGTAAGCGATTAAAATAATAATTTAAAATTGAATAACTAATATTTTGGACTGGAATCACCCATTTGTAAGCTATAAAAAACATTTAACAAATATATTGAGTATTGGTCGGAGAAGTATTTAGAATAACGGGTCCATTTGTAGTTAAAACAAATAAGAAGTTTCTAAAATAAAAATAATATAAATTTTGGCTAAGTGGATAGGGAAAGTATGGCAAGTGGTAAGGATATTGCTAAATTAGCAAATGTATCTATTGCAACAGTATCACATGTAATAAATGACACGAGGTTTGTTAGTCCAAAAACGAGAAAAAAAGTACTAGCTGCAATGGAAAAATCGAGCTATAAGCCAAATTCCTTAGCCAGGGCACTTGTTACCGGCAAGTCGAAAACTATTGGCTTAATAATATCAGATATAGGGAATCCGTATTATGCAGAAATATTTAAAGGGGTTGAGAATTATTCTGCAAATAAAGGCTATAACGTTTTTTTAGCTAATTCTGACCATGATATTAATAAAAGCTTAGAAGCTATCATAGCTTTGTTAAAGAAAAAAGTTGATGGATTACTTATACTCAGTGAAATAGATTCAAGAATTATACAGGAACTTTTAAATTCCAAAGTGTGTTTTGTGGCTGTAAATTGGACCGATGAAATAGTTAATACTGACACAATTTATTTGGATTATAAGGTAGGAATGAAAGAAGCAGTTGATTATATTATTAAGATTGGACATAAAAGAATTGGTTTTATCAGTGGTCCGAAGAATAATTTGCTGGCAAAACCAAGAATAAATATTTTTAATGATCTCATGAAAGAATATGAGGATTACAATATAAAATATAAAATTTTTGAGGGTGACCATAGGATCCTTGGAGGACTGAGAGTTTCAAAAGAAATCTTAGAAGATGACAGTTTGAAACCCACTGTCTTAATCTGCTCAAATGACTGGACAGCTATTGGCGTAATGAATGGATTGCAAAATGCAGGCTTAAAGATTCCTAAAGATATTTCTGTGATCGGACTAGATAATATATTATTCACAAGATTTACAAATCCGCCTCTTTCTACAATTGCTTTTGACAAATATGAGATTGGGGAAAAAGCTACACAGTTATTGCTCAGTAGAATTGATGATAAAAACAAACCTATAGAACAATTAGCATTTAAAACTAAATTTATAATACGCAAAAGTATTGCAAAACCATGCAGTTAATTAGATAGAAGTATTGTTATCAGTAAAGTTACTGAAGAACGAGGGGATAGGAAATGGAATTTCCGAAAATAAGTACTGAGATCCTTTTAAAGAGATTAAATTGGCCGGAAGGTAAGGTCCGCATGGTCTTAGACACTGATACTTATAATGAAGTAGATGATCAATTTGCTTTAGCGTATGCTTTAAAATCTAAAGATAAGTTGGAGCTAAAAGCTGTATATGCTGCACCTTTTTATAATAATAAGTCAACCGGACCTGCAGACGGAATGGAAAAAAGCTATGAAGAGATTATAAGGATCTTTGAGAAAATGAAGATTTCTTCTGACGGTTTTGTTTACCGTGGTTCTGGAAAATATTTGTCTTCTATTAAAAAACCGGTGGATAGTGATGCTGCCAGAAACTTAATAAAACAAGCAACAGCTTCTAAGGAAGAACCTCTATACGTAGTAGCTATTGGTGCTATCACCAATATAGCTTCGGCAATATTGATGGAGCCAAAAATCATAAAGAATATTATTGTTATATGGCTGGGCGGACATGCATTTCACTGGGGCGACACTGCTGAATTTAATTTGATGCAGGATGTATTATCGGCAAGGATTATCTTTGACAGCGGAGTTCCATTAATTCATATTCCCTGTAAAGGTGTGACCACGCATCTACAGACAACTATTCCTGAATTGGAATTTTATTTAAAGGGTAAAAATGAAATATGTGATTACCTTATAGATATCGTTAAAAGATATACCGGCAAGCCTTACTGCTGGTCGAAGATTATTTGGGATGTGGCAACAATAGCATGGCTTATAAATCCCGAATGGGTTAGTACCAATATTGTTTCAAGTCCCATAATCACTGATAAGGTGAGATGGAGTTTTAATAATAGAAGACACCCTATAAAGAGTGCATATTATATGGAGAGGAATAAAATTTTTGGCGATTTGTTTAAAAAGTTAGCTGAAAAATAATATCCTTTTCATTGGAGAGTTTAAGACAGATGATTAAAATATTAAATTATGGATCATTAAATATCGACCATGTATATCTTGTGGATCATTTTGTGAAAACAGGAGAAACATTAAGCAGTGATGGATATCATCAATGCTGTGGCGGGAAAGGCCTCAACCAGTCTATTGCATTAGCATATTCTGGAGCACAAGTTTATCATGCTGGGAAAATAGGGCCGGATGGTCAATTATTAAAGTATCCTGTCGAAAACAGAGATGATTTTGAAAAAATTAAACAGGAAAGACTTGACCCGGACACTACAAGTAGATTTCCATCAATTTTATTATGGCTTCTTGAAGTCTATGAAGAAAGAAATTTTCTGCTAATTGTCGGAGGATCGCTTTTTGGATTTTATAATATTCTAAGAATGATGATCGGTTTTGAAAATTTATGCTATATGCTTTATTCAGATATTAAATTGATTAGGAATATTTTAGACCATTTTCTAAATTTTTGGATAACCATTTATGGTAGAATTCTGCCCCTAATTGATCCAAAGCCGGAAGCAGTCTATATCTGTGAGGATATGGCTTTTAAAAACAGCCCCATGGTGTCACCTGCTATGTTTAAAGAAGTATTTTCCCCATATTATAAAAAATTAACCGGTTTCTTAAACAGTAATGGTATTAAAAATATAATTGTTGATAGTGATGGGAATATAGAAGAATTAATCCCTCTATTTTTAGATTGCGGTGTCACCGGAATAACACCATTTGAAATAGCCTCTGGCCTGGATTTATTAAAAATCAGAAAAAATTATCCTGATTTACAAATTTTTGGAGGTATCGATAAGAGAAAATTAAAAAATAAAGAACTTATAGATAAAGAATTAGAAAAAGTGGAATATATGCTTAATCTCGGTGGTTATGTTCCACATGTAGATCATACTGTTCCACCGGATGTGTCCTGGGAGAATTTCAAATATTATAGAAATAGGCTTAATGCGATTATCAGTGAATATGGTAAATAAGATTAGAGGATATTATGACAAAAGATTCAATGACCAAAAGAGAGCGGGTAGAACTTGCCCTAAACTACAGGGAAGCGGACAGGGTACCTATATTTGACTTATTTCATAATAAAGCTGCTACCGAACACTACTCAGGAGTTAAATTCAATAAAAAATACACAATAGTAGAAATTGGTAAAGCTATAGACAAAATGTATGATCTGGTA
>CBEVGD010000084.1:0-7671 GCA_965549355.1 uncultured bacterium
CGGTATGCTAATTTTGTACCATTTATCACAGGTAAATATTATGATTTAAATGTTAATGTAAACAGAGTGAGCTCCACCGGCTCTATATTCTTGACAATAAAGTTTTTCTTTAATTATATTATTGGCTTCTGGCTGATATTTATAATTTTTAATATCATTAAAAAAACTAAAGATATTATCATTTCAATTATTGTCTTGATTTTCTCAACAGTCGTCTCTGCAGCTATTGTTTTTTACCAATATTTTTTTCATCCTACTTTTGGAAGTTTCGGACATTGGGTTGAAGCCGGCAGATTTAATTCTACCTTTACGGACCCAAACGCACTGGGTGCATTTACGGCGCTGATGTTCCCGGTATTTCTTGCTATGATTATCTATTTAAAGAGACGGTCCTTAAAATTATTATTTGGGATCTTATTTTTACCATATTTATTTATGTTGTTTTTAGCCGGTTCAAGAAGCTCAGTTATAGGGATTATTTTTGTTGTCTTATCCTTTTTAGTTATTGGAATTATTAAAATAGTAAAAGTAATTAGAAATAAGATAATCAGAACTTCAAAAATTGAGAAAACAATTATTTTGATTTGTATCTTATTGCTGGTCCTAATAATTATAATGCTGGCAGTATTTTCTATTATATTTATAAATAATATAGAAGATCCGAATATTACAAGATTCAGCATGATAAACAGGACCATGGAATCTATTATTACTTTTAACACTTATGCCGGCAGGCACGGGCTAATTGAAGGAATTAAATCAATATCAAATTATAGATATATATTCTGGGAAAGAGCAATACATATGTTCAGGGATTACCCATTGACAGGCATGGGTCCGGGAACATACATAATCGAGCTGCCGAATTATCATGGTCTGGATTTTACCCTGATAGATTATTCCGGGAATTATTATCTACAGGTCCTATCAGAATTTGGACTGATCGGTATCATACCAATATTATTTATTTTTTATGTTCTTATAAAGAAGGCAGCCGTCTATCTTGCGAGAAGTAAGAATATAAAAAAGGTCAGAAATATAAATTGGATATTGATCGGTCTTTTTATGTCATTTTCTTCAATGCTGATTGCTTTGATCTTTGGACCGCATACTAATTTTATAGAAATACAATTTACTTTCTGGCTGATTATCGGGCTGATGATATCCTTTATCAAAGTACAGAATAGCAGCGGGAATGAGAGGGGTACAGTCTGCAGGGGTCTATCCCAAATAGATAATGAAAGATATTATAACAGAACAATGAATATACCCGGGTCAGGGGTAGCCGGTAAAATAAGTTTTATAGTGCTTATTATAATTTTCACGATAAGTTTTGCTATTAGCTCCATTACGACCCTTTCTATAAATGTAAAGCAGAATACTTTTAGAACAAATGCAAATAATTACGGATTTTATGGCAAGGAAGTAATCGAGGGCAAAGAAGTAGAGTGGATCAGCATAGATGCAAGCAAGGTTTTAGAAAAACAAAGCTATACTTTAAATATTCCAGTCAAAGACTGCATTCCCGTGGACCGCAGCAAACCAATTACTATGAAAATCTATATAGATAATCTATTGGTAAAAAAAGTAAAAATAGATGGTGATCTGTGGCACGATATTAAAGTAGATATACCAAAATTCACTGGAGAGAAATTTACATTAACTATTTCTACCAGCGATAGCTGGACGCCTAAAGAGATGGGGATCAACAATGATACGAGGGAAATAGGTGTTATGATCGGAGAAATTGTATTTTTGGATTAATTATTATAGTATTTTTATGATATGGAAAGATCATTTAATAAATCTGTTAATACAGGAATCAAAGTACGATGCTTCTTTATTCTATTTATAAATGACATCGTCTTTTTAATACTGAGCGGTCTTCTTACCTATTATTTAAGATTCTATACAAGCTTTTTCGGCAGGTATGAACCTATCTCTGGAATCGATCCGGGTTATGTCCTTTATTCATTGGTCTTTATATGCACGATACTGGCGATGATGGCAATCTTTAAAGTATATAATTGGGCATATATTTATAATGGGATGATCTATTATATTAAAATAATGGGTTCAATTATGATAGGCTCAGCTGCCACATTATCATTTGGCTGGTTCCGGGACAGTTTTTATTTCTCTAAGGTGTGGATACTGATTAATATTTTTTTTAGTTTAGTTTTTATTATTTTATCCAGGTATTTTATTGGTCTTTATATAAGTAAAAATTTAATTCGAAGAGGAAATATATTGAAAGAAATAATTTATAAATTTTCAGACTGTTTGAGAAGTTTAAAATTTTTATCAAGAATAAGAAAGAAAGTTTTTTATGGAATTATTCTGGTAATAAATGATTGTATATTGTTATCACTTTGTTTCTATCTATCTTATTTTATCAGATTCCAGACAGGCGACTTTGCAAGCAGCGGCCAGATCGCATATCTTGATTTTAATTATCAATTATACTCAATCATCTTTATATCTACGGCACTGATCATTTTATATGCGTTCAGGCTATATGACTGGGATAAGATCTATAAAGGGTCGGGATATTATTCAAGATTGATGAGGGCTATTATTTACAATATAATAGCAATAATACTTGTCGGATATATTTTTAATTTATTTACTTTCTCAAGAAAATGGATAGGTCTTTTAGCATTACTGAGTATTGTCTTAATCTTTATTAGCAGATTCTTAATCGAAAGCATAACCAGACGGTTGATCAAGAGATTAAACATTTCTTTCAAAACTATTATAGTGGGAATTGGAGGAAATGCTGAAAGAATAGAAGATAGCCTGGAGAAGCAGCCGCAGGAAGGTTATGAGGTCATCGGATATGTGGATGAGGAAAGTAAAATCATTAAGGCGAAGGAAGAGAATAAGAATATTAAGATTCTGGGAAATTTAAATAATATTGCAAGTATCATCAGTGATAATAGCATACAGACAATAATAATTTCCGGAACAGAATATAAATATTTTGAAGCGTTGGAAATACTTGAAAAATTAAAAAAATCTGATGTTTCGGTTCTGCTGTTCCCGGGATTCTTCGAATTTTCTATGAAGAGAGTAGATATGCGCGAAGTCGGCGGAGTACCATTGATGCAGGTAATGAATATTGGTTTTTCCGGGGTAAACCTGTTTTTA
Source organism: uncultured bacterium (assembly GCA_965549355.1). Lineage (GTDB taxonomy): Bacteria > Actinomycetota > Humimicrobiia > Humimicrobiales > Humimicrobiaceae > M55B120. The sequence continues at coordinate 3,151 of CBEVGD010000084.1, forward strand.
AAAAACCTGATTGACTATCTAATGGGAATTATAATGTTTTTATTCTTTATTCCAATTTATTTAATTATTGGGCTGGCAATAAAACTGAACTCTCCCGGCCCGGTTTTTTATCAGCAGAAAAGATATACAAAAGATTGCAGAGTATTTTATATGTATAAATTCAGGTCCATGTATGTAGATGCAGAGCAGAGACTTGCCGGGCTTCAAGATCATAATGAGGCCGATGGTCCGTTGTTTAAGATGAAAAGAGATCCGAGGATTACAGGAGTCGGTAGATTTATACGCAGGTTTTCTATCGATGAGCTGCCCCAGATAATCAATGTCCTAAAAGGTGAACTCAGTCTTGTTGGTCCCAGGCCTCCTATACCGGAGGAAGTGGAACAATATGATGAGTGGGAGATGAAAAGGATGAATGTCAAGCAGGGCATCACGGGCCTCTGGCAGGTAAGCGGAAGAAGCGAGCTATCTTTTGATGAGATGGCAAGACTGGATCTGTATTATATACAGAATTGGTCGATCGAGATGGATATTAAGATTATTCTAAAGACTATACCCACGGTTTTATTTGGGAAAGGTGCATATTAACTTAACTTTCTGGAAAATATCTGTTCCAGTTTTTCGTCTGCGGTAGAAGGTCTAATGCAGTCTTGACAAACACGTGTAATCTATATTATATTAATACGTGTAATAATATAATGGAGACCGGCATGACAACAAAATTAACACTGACCTTAGACAATAAAATAATTGAAGCTGCAAAAGCATATGCCAAAGATAATAATATGAGCCTGTCAGGAATAGTCGAGCTTTATTTCAAGACTCTATCATCTGCAAACAATAATAAATTACCGCCGATCACCAGAGAATTATCAGGGATAGCCAGTTTCACTACAACAAAATCGGATAAGGAACTTTTAGAGGAAGCGCTGACTAAGAGATTTACATGATAAAAAAATTATTTATTGATAGTGATATTATCCTGGATCTTCTTTTAAAGAGAGAACCTTTTTTCTCTGATTCTCAAAAGGTAGTGGCTATGATCGAGAGAAATTATTTCTCTGGTTTTACATCGTCTCTGATAATAGCAAATTGCTTCTATATTATAAGCAGTAATAGAGATAAAAAAACCGCATTAAAAGCAATCTCAAAAATAAGGTCTATTCTAAATATTTTACCGCTTACAGATAAGGAGATAGGAGAATCATTAAACTCCAGTATAAAAGACTTTGAAGATGGGGTTCAATATTTTATCGCATTAAATAATGGTATAAATAATTTAATAACAAGAAATATTTCTGATTACAGGGATTTAGATATAAACGTTCTAACTCCAAAAGATTTTCTAAATCTGGAAAAGATAAAAAAGATCATTGAATCAAAAGCTCAAGAACATAACCAGGAATAGAAATTTTGAAATTATTATCACAATATACTGCGTTTAACAAAATAATATGCTGCTATATGCGGCATCTAAAAAATTTTAATTCTTATTCCCGGTCACACTACTGGTTTTTTAGCAGGATAAATTGAAATGCTTAAAAGTTATTGCCTGTAATTCAAGTTTTTGTTCCCTGCTAGCTCTTAATAAAAAACCTATGGTTTTGTTTTTTCAAGCTATTTAATGATATAATAAGCGCTAAATTTTTATCATATTTATTTATTATTTATGTTTGCAGATATTAAAAAGCTATTTTCCTATAGAGAACTTGTAGTCAGCCTTACAAGGAAGGAGCTGAAGGTAAAATACAGGGGATCCGTGCTGGGGTTCTTCTGGTCCCTTCTTAATCCCATCCTTACAATGCTTGTATATTCCTTTGTCTTTTCTATATTATCCAGGGGGGGAGGAGTAGAAGAATTTGCAATATTTTTGATATGCGCACTCCTTCCATTTAACTTCCTTTCAAATTCTGTTAATTATGGTACCGGCAGCATAATCTCCAATAGCAATCTTGTAAATAAAATATATTTTCCCAGGGAGATCCTCCCGCTGTCTATCGTGTTCTCAAATCTGGTAAATTTCTTACTCGAGCTTGTTGCTCTGTTTATCGTGCTGGCATTCATGGGATATAAGTTTTATTTGTTTCTCTATATATTGCCGGTCCTTATATTCATACAATTTTTTCTTGTAGTAGGAATGACGCTTTTGGTATCGGCTTTGAATGTGTTTTTCAGGGATATCCAGCATCTTATAACCGTAGTCATGATGGTATGGTTCTTCGGCACTCCTATTATATATCCGCTCAGCATGGTCCAGGAGAAATACCAGCCCCTTCTAAAGTTTATTAATCCGATGACAATATATGCCGCTTATTACAGGAATATCTTTTATTATGTCAAATATCCTGAAGGTGCGGGTTTCCCATCTGTGGTGGAGACCATTGCAGCGCTGGGAATAACCCTGCTGATATTCTTTATAGGTTATTTTGTATTCAAGAAGCTGGAATACAGGTTTGCAGAAGAGATATAAAAATTTTTAAAATATATTAATAGTCAGCCAAATAATACTGATTAATATGGAAGATATTTAAAAGAGGAATATTTCCGGGATAATGATCAAATGGGATAAAGATCAAATGATTAGAAAAGCTAAAGAAAATAATAAAAATAAGGTAACAAAGACAAAGAGTGATATTGCAGTAGATATAAGGTCGGTATCCAAGAATTACCGCATATATCATGAGAAGATACCCAGCCTTAAAAATACCATAATACGGGGCAGGAGGACCACTTTTGAAGAGTTTATGGCGCTTGACGATATATCTCTTTCAATAAATCATGGCCAGACCATAGGGATAATAGGGCCCAATGGCTCCGGCAAGAGCACCCTGCTCAAGCTCATGGCCAGGATAATCCGGCCCACAAAGGGAGAAATAATAGTAAACGGACCCATGTCGGCACTTCTTGAGCTTGGCGCGGGCTTTCACCCGGATCTCACCGGAAAGGAAAATATATATATCAATGCTGCAATACTGGGCATGAAGAAAAGGGAAGTGGACGGGAAGCTTGATGAGATAATTGGATTTTCCGGACTTGAGAAATTTATTGATACTCCTGTAAAGAATTATTCTTCCGGGATGTATATGAGGCTGGGGTTTTCCGTAGCGATAAATGTTAATCCCGATATCCTCCTGGTAGATGAAGTGCTCGCAGTGGGGGACCAGGCTTTCCAGGCAAAATGCTATAAGGTCATATATGACTTCATGAAGAGGGGCAAGACTATAATCATAGTGTCACATGACCTTGAGACCATAGCGGACCTGTGCAGCAGGGTTGTATTTCTAAAGGACGGCAAGATCAAAGAGATGGGCAAGCCTCTTGATATCGTATCCAAATACAGGGCATTTGTAGAGGAGATAGAGAAGAAGAGGATCATAGAGCAGCAGAGAAGTGCAAGGAAAAAGATATTTAAATCAGTAATTGAAGAAAATAGGAAGATACTCAGCGGAGAAGAGATCAGCCGCCTTTCAAATCTGAGCATAGACGGTGAGACCATAAACAGATTTGGCTCCGGAGATGCAGAGATAACAGGCATAAGGATGCTTGATAAAAAAGACAGAGAAGTAGACTATTGCAAATATGGCGATGATATAAGGATCGTCTATGATGTTTTATTCAAGGCTGAGGTGGAAGAGCCTATTTTTGGCATCAGGATCACTGATTACAAGCAGAATATAATATATGGAACGAATAGCCGCCTTCAGAGGGTAAGATCACAAACATATAATAATGGAGAGCGTGCAAGCATTGAATTTGCTTTTACGGTGACTATGATGGGCGGACAGTATTCCCTTTCGCCTGCGGTGGGGAACAATGACGGCAAGACTTATTATGATTGGGTAAATGATATGCTTATGCTGAACGTGATGCATAATAATATTGCAGAGGGTATCTGTGATCTTAATCCTGCTATTATTATCAAAAAGAATTGATTGAGAAATTGCTATAAGCCAGCTTTATAGCAAATGAGCCATATATAGTATAAGCTGTAATCTTCTAAAAAAATGAAAAAGAAAATATTTACTTTTATTAGAATATTTATCAGCCTGGCCCTTCTGATATTCCTTATATACAGGAACAGAAATAATTTTAGCAGCATACTGGATGCTATAAAGGACCTCAATATATATTACCTGATCATTGCTTTAGTCTTTTACTTCATAGCAATATCTTTTATTGTATTCAGGTGGGGGATATTGCTTAAGGCGCATGGCCATCATGTTTCAAGGCCGTTTCTCTGGCAGTCTGCACTTATTGGTTTTTTCTATAATAACCTTCTTCCTACCAGTGTGGGCGGAGATTTCTACCGGGTGAATGATATTAGGCAAAATAGGAGTATTCCGGTAAATGTGGGGACTGCAACCGTGGTGATGGAAAGGACCATTGGGACAGTGACCAGCTTTACGCTGCTGATCATTGCATATTTTCTGGGCTTATTTAAGTATCTTAGTAAAAATGTAGCACTTGGTCTGTTGATATCTGTTCTGGTTATTGTATTGTTTTATACTGCAATATATTTTCCCC
>CBEVGD010000085.1:0-7665 GCA_965549355.1 uncultured bacterium
TTCCCAGAAATGACACATTGCTTTTACTCGATTGAGAAGGTTTAAACACTGGAAAAAAAGTTCCAATTGAAGTGCCGATCGTAGATTCACCCCAACTAAATAATATTAACAAAAATAATCCTAAAATTAGATATAATGGTCCTGGCTTATACAAAAAATAAAATATAATCATTCCTACAATTCCGCACAGCATACTAATAATAGAACTAAAAATTATCTTAATCTGTAGTAGCTTTTTTGTTAAAATTGGAGATACCTTTATGATCCAAAAATTTAATCCCTCTCCACCAATATTGTTTCCAGAAATATTTAAATTTACTATACCGGCTATAATTAGTGAAGAAAATAGAAAGGAAATATTATTTATTTTAATAAAGAAATCAACCTCATTACCGCCGTTAGCCTTTTTTAAGAAAGGCCAAAATAATATAAAACTAAACATTATAAGCGGCATAAAGATTTGCATAAGTCTCACGGGTGTTCTAAATAGTATTTTAAGATCCTTAACTATTATATAATTTATCCCATTAAAGACCGGAGCTGCAAATCTTTTATCACTTGCTAATGCATCATCATTTGATCTTTCTTCTTTTATTATTTTTCTTGATATTACCTGAGATGAAGCGGACCAACCCGAATAATACAATTTTTGAGAAAGGGTTATGCAAAGATAAACTAAAAAGACTCCTGTAAGAACTATTAAAATAAAATTCAAACCAAAATTACTATAATTCCCATTATGAAAATTAAAAAGAGCATTTGCTCCCCAGGTTGATGGCAGGATCTTTAAAAATGGTTTATCAAAAGTAGCCAGGATAAACTGTTTTATACTATCAGCCCCCATAGATTTGAGTTCTGGAGTTTTACTTTCAATAAATCTGGGTAGAATCTGGGAAGATATAAAAATACTAATGCCAAATAGACCTCCAATTACTGCAAACATTTCCTTAGCTCTACCAGGATTGATATATTTTCCTGCTATCATACCAACCAAAACCCCGATACTTGTGGAAATGGATAGGACAGATATAAAAATTACTAACATTATTGGATAATATGCCAGTGGTATTTTGGAGCTTATTCCATATGCAATTAAAAATGGAAATATTGTTATAATAAACAAATATGAATTAGAAATTAATATTTCTATAAATTTATATGTAAATACGGTCCTATAATTAATTGGAAGGCCCAGTAATAGTTCCAGATCTTTGGAAGAGTACAATATATAAAAGCTGGTGGCGATACCCGTTAAAATTATAATTACAAAAATTATAGCAAAAGCATAATTCAAAGATGTATTAAGGATCAGATCGGCCAATTCTAAATCTAATCTATTGTAGATAAAAGATATAAGTTTTATTGAATAAAAAAGAATAACGGAAAACAATATTATACCTATTATAGTGCCGAGTATCTGTCCAATCTTATTTTTGGTCCCATCTTTTGTAAAACCAAAAAAAATAATTTTTAATCTGTTTTTAAGTAAAAGTTTAAGCATGATAACTTTGCTAAGTCAGGGATTTTATAATATCTATATCTTCATCTCCCCCGGTCAGTTCCAGAAATATTTCTTCTAAATTACTTTCATCGTCTTTAGATAGTTTTTTAAGCTCCTCCATATTTCCAACCACTATCAGTTTTCCGTTCTGGATAATACCGATCCTGTCGCACATCCTTTCTGCAATTTCTAAGATATGGGTAGACATAAATATACAGTCTCCGGATTTTGCTCTAAATTTTAATATATCCTTTATGATCCTGGCACTTTTTGGATCCAGGCCGACAGTCGGCTCATCAAAAAACAGCACTCTGGGAGAATGAATCAGTGCTCCTGCAATAGCGATCTTTTGTTTCATACCATGTGAATATCCCTGAATTAGTTCTTCTCCCCTGCCTGCCAGATCAAATAGCTTTAACAACTCTATGATTTTCTTTTCAATATCACCTATTTCAATTCCAAATATATTTCCCATAAACTTTAGAAACTCAATACCTGTTAGTTTTTCATAAATTCTGGGTTCATCGGGTACAAAACCAATAACCTTTTTTACTGCTATAGGATTTTCTTGTATGTCCTTACCCATGATCTTTACAGTTCCGGATGTTGGCTTAAGCAGGCCGGTCAGCAGCTTTATAGTAGTAGTTTTCCCGGCTCCATTAGGTCCTAAGAACCCAAAGATCTCTCCTTTTTTAACGGTTAGATCTATATTATCCACAGCAGTTAAATTTCCAAAATTTTTAATTAAATTAGAAGTCTCTATTGCGACTAAATTATTTTCCATGATTAAATCCTTTATAATATATTTGAAGAATAAGTTTGAGTATTATTTTATAAAAACCAGTATAACATATAAAAATATTTCTTTGATGTCTAATATTTAATCCATTTAAGTAAATCCTTAATATAGGATAGATATGATTTAATAATAATAAATATTTTTATATTATGTTTTATGCAGAATAAATATCAATAAGAAATATCGGCACTTTAAGAATTGAATTAAAGAATTATATAAAAATTATTTTTCTTATCCGCAGCTGGTCCAGCCACAATAGCAAAAAAGACAATTACCGCCATTCATCAAATCATCTCCACAATCCGGGCAGATAAGTTCCTTTTTTATTTGAGTAATACTTTTAGGTTCCTGTTCCAGAGTTTGCAGGGTGTCTGTGTATGCAATCATTTTAAATACCCCCCCTTTTTTTCATATTTGTCCCTGTAAATATCCAATAAAATATTTTTAGTGATCAATTTGATTTAAGTACAGGTATAAATACTGTCTTCTTATCTATATAGTCTGAAGAAGAAATCTCATTTACTTTCTTCAATTCACTCACAAATATTTCTTTTGTTTCGGAATCTGAATACTTTTCAGCCAACTCCTGCACATTAGTAGCACCACTCAGGCTTATCTTCATATATCTGATAGTATCAACTCCGCCAAATTTGTGCCTGCTGCTGTAAAAAGCCATCAATACAAGAATGCTTACTGCTATTATCAGGATTATCATAAATACTTTTTTAATCTTCATTGCTATTACCCTTGCCATTTTTTAATCCCCTTTTGTTTATATATTTGCTATATTTAGCCTATTATTTTTACTGCGAACATATGTTTGTATATATAGTACCACCGAACATGTGTTTGTGTCAAATATTTTTTAGAAAAATTCTCGGGGTCTGTCCAAAAACACGAACTTAAGGCGTGCAGTCTGATATTAGTAAACAGATCAGGCTTGAGAAAGAGGCGCTATTCAAACCCGGTGATGATAAGAAAATAAAGATGTCTAAAAATAGCATTATGTGAATGGTCGAACAATAAAAGTGTAAATTAGTGCATTAAATAATAGAGCATATTATCATTTCTATTATGTTATTTTGTCTGATAGTATTCTTATTGAGAATATGCTCTATTCCTGCTCTGGTCGATTTTCTATTATGTCTTATGTACCATAAAGTTATCTTTCAATATTGCTATGTCCGGATTGTATGATAAATCATTCAGAACTTAAGACAAATTATTATTTTATCGCTTCATCTATTGTCATAGAAAAAGAATCGCTGAAGTAGCTCATTAAACTATTTACATGTTCTTTAGTCTCTGATTCGGCTCCATCGAATCTTCCGGCTTCCTTAGTTTTTTCAGTAATATCATTATTCTCTATATCCTCAATTTTTAATATCTTACTATCTGTATAATTGAAAAAATAATTATAGCCTTTCCCCATAGCAGAAACATATCTATACCTGTGGCAAGTCGAATCAGAAGGTGTGAATTTATAATACTCAGCAGTTTCATTGCCATCTTTATCGGTTATCTGGAAATTCACAAAAGCCTCATTTTTATCAACTGTGATGCTGAGACCTCCTTCAAGCGGACTATTCTCTGTGTCCAGGCATGTCATTGTTCCATCACCATTATCTTCTAAAACAATCGAATTATTTGCAGCTTCATCCTTTTGATTGCATCCTGCAAGACAGCTTATTGCAAGTATTGCAATAGTTAAAATTACTATTATTCTTTTCATTCTATACTCCTATCTATCATATTAATAAATTAAAATAAATTTTATTGATAATAATTCCCTGTATACCATTATGGATCATATTTACTTTCTATCTTTTCTTCCATGTCCCCCTCTGTTTCTAGATATACTTTCTTGAGGTTGTCTATCTGTTTTTCACTGGCATGCCAGTATCCGCGGTCGTAGTATTCATACATCTGCTCTATTATTTTTATATAAGCATATGGATTATTTTTCTTCATCCTTTTTTGCATTTCTTCATCTTCAAGATAGGCTGAATTTAAATCATTATATATCCATTCTTCGACCTCGCCTGTAGTGGCGGCCAATCCCATAATATTCTCAAATCTATCTGCTATTTTTTGCACTCCGTGATATTCATGCTCCAGAACTCCGTCTATCCATTTTGGATTTAGAAGCCTGCTCCTGACACCCCGGCCTATAGATTTTTTAACTGTTTCAGTCTCCATTTTTTCGCCTGTAGTATCAGTAATATATATTTTTACCTTTTCACCTTTTATTGCCTCTATGGACTTTGCAAGTCCGCCAAAAAATTCATAATAGTGGTCCAGATCAGTAACTTCATACTCGTGGCTGCTCCTTATCTGTGAGACAATGTCAACGCTTTTAAGATTGCTCTTGTATAGATCTTTTGCTTCCATTCCTCTATGATTTTTGCTATATACATGCTTTATGCTGTTTATAAATTCATCGCCCAGCTGACTTTCGTCCTGCCAATTCTTTGTCTCAATAATACCAGTTATGCCTGTACCGTACCGGGCCTCGCCAGGTCCGAATATTCTTGCACATGAAAGCTCTTTTGCCTGTCCTGTTCTCATGCCTTCACTTATTAACTTTTTATAGATCTCTTTTGTGTTTGCTTTAAAACAATTCATACCATCCGGCTCATCAAGCATTGCAAGCTCTTCAAATATCTTATTAAAGCTGTCAATTATATTGGGAAACATGTCCCTGAAGAATCCACAGATGCTGACGACCACATCGATTCTTTTCCGCCCAAGCTCCTCAAGCGGTATAATCTCATATTTTGGCTCCCATATATTTTTACCGGATGCCGGCCTGACTCCCAAATAAGCTAATACCTGGGATACTGTTTCACCCTGCGTTCTGGATGTTTCCAGCCCCCAGAGTATTACAGCTGTCGAATCCGGCAGCTTGCCATTCTCGCTCATAAATGCACTCAGAGTGTTTTCTGCTATCTTTTTTCCTCTCTGATACGCTGTTGTGCTGGGAACAAACCTCGGATCAAACTGGTATAGATTGAAGCCGGTCGGCAATACTTCCGGATTTCTAAAAATATCTCCCGCTGGTTTTGATGGATTATACCTGCCGTTAAATGTATTAAACATCCCGGCTATTTCATTATTCTTTTTACATTTTGCTATGACATCTTTTGAATATTTCAGTGTTTTCAGCGCTTGATTTTTATATTTGCTATTTGTAAAACTACTATTATTTATTCTGTTATTCTTAATAAAATACTCATATATTTCATCCACCTTATTGTCTATTTTTCTAAGTTCTTTATCCTTATTTTTATCAAGCATTAAATCATAATCAAACCCTATATCTTCAGCAATGATTCTTCTAAGGGATTTTATTTCACCGCTATCATATCTTATCAGCTGCCTGGCATAGTTTATTGACTGCCCCATATCATAGCTTTCACCTATCACATGCAGTCCCTTAGGTATTAGAGAGCGGTTCATCCTATATAATTCATGCTCAATTTCTTCAAGATTTTCAGGTAAACCGGCCTCTTTTGCTTTCGAGTAAATATTTTTTAGTATATCATTGCTCCTGACTGGCGAAATGAGTTTTGCTTCTCTATATTCATCTATCATTGACTGCAGTTTTATATAATCCCCATACAAATCACCAGTAGTATACTCCGGAGGCTGATAGCTTATTATATTCGCATGCGAGCGCCGTTTTGCAATCATTGCCTCTGATGGGTTTCCTGTATAGTAAAAATACATATGAGGTATCTCTGATACAAGAATGTCTGGGAAACATTCCGAAGACATTCCACATTCTTTTCCCTGCAAAAATTCCATAGTGCCATGAGTACCTATGTGGATCATTGCATCTGCTTTGAATTCATCCTCCAGCCACCTATAATAAGCCATATATTGATGGTGCGGCAGCACTTCTTTATCATGATATACCATATCATTATTATCATGGAAGCCTCTTGATGGCTGCAGCCCTATAAAAATATTACCCAGAATAATGCCTGGTATTAAAAATTTATTATCCCTGCTAACCATTATTTTACCCGGAGACCGGCCCCACTGTGATACTATCTTATCAAAGTATTTTTTTTCACTGATTTTCTGTCCATAAACTTCAGATGAATATTTAATCATTACATCCTCGCCATTAAAGTACCTTGCTGAATTTACGATCCCGGCTGTTGTAAAGCTTTCAATTAATTCTTCCTTTGACATGGCATCTGTGGTATAGCCCTTATTCTTTAATTCTTGTAAGATTTTTTTTATACTCTCGAATGTGTCCAAAAATGATCCGCCGAAGACATTGCCTTCGCCCGGAGGGTAATTATAGCAGATTATCGCAATCCTCTTATCCCTGTTCATCTTTTTTCTAAGCAGTAATTGACTCTTCATTCGCAAAACGAACTTATCCGCCCTATCTTCTATCAGCTCTAATCTCCTGATATTAATATCAAGCTCATCATTATGCTCAGGTTCACACATCGCCCCTACAGGTATTGTCTCAATGCATCCGTCTAATTCCGGCAGCATGACAGAGACCATAAACTCCGATGAAGTAATCCCCTGCTTTGATTTTATCCACTCTGATACTCTTCTCCTGGAGATAAAGAATGGATGCATATATGGAACATCCAGCTTCGTCAGCAGATCAACACCTTTTTGAGCATTTCCGCCCATAGGTCCCGCTCCGAGCCTGAATGACATAAAATTTATCAATAATTCTACTTTTCCACCTCCGGGTTCATCTAAGATCTTATACAGTAATTTAAAATCATTAAAAGAGATGCTTGAAAAAGCGATGGGCAATACATTTGCAAATCCCTTTATTTTGTTAATTATCTGTACAACACAATACGAAGTATCATTTGGATATGTATGCCCATAATAAAGAACAGCGACTATTGGCTTATTCTCATCAAAACCATTGCTATTTTTATAATCATCATAGGTATCAAAATATCTTTTCATTGCTGGATCACATATACCTATTTTAGGAATTTCCCGTGCTTCATCAGGGACAGGCAGATCAGTATGTCCGCCATAATCCCTTAAAAGTAAATACAACATATTTCTAATATTATATTCATCAGCAATCATATAGTATTTACTTATTTGAGATAGATTTTTTAGATCCCTTATCTTGCCAGGTATTACTTTACCGATTTTTTCAGCCATGTCAGACATTTTTTTCATAGTTTCCATGCCAGGTCTCTTTTTGCCCCTGCCCATTCCTTTTTTCATACTGTCTGCATTTAATTTGCCAAGCCTTAAATAACTGCGTGCAGAATTTCCCAGAGGTATTATTTGTCCCTTTGCTTTTTCAAGTCCTCCGTAGACATCCCTGACTATGCTGTCCGGACTTCCCATTAGATCAACCAGA
>CBEVGD010000086.1:0-7664 GCA_965549355.1 uncultured bacterium
TGTTCGGAACAAGCCTGTTGCCGTTCAACTTTATTGAGATCATCTTATCCAGATCAAATATAGTGCAGATATTCTTTGAATTGTAGACAAGTGTATTGCCGTTTTTATCTCTTGTCATCCTGAATCTGTATCTTTTTCTGTCTTCAAGGAATAAGCTCTTCTTGCTGTTCCCGGATGCTTTTTTATAATAAGGGGCATCATATCTGGCCACCATCACTCTGAAGGATCCATGTGCAAAGACTGAAAAAATACATCTCTCCCCGTTTTCATGAATCCTCTTAAAAGAATCTATTATTGACCTGATCTCATCGGTATTGATCTCGGGAGATAATTCAAATCCTGAAAGACCCGGGCCAGCCTTTGCCATATTTTTATAGAAATCAAGGGCCAGTATATTGGAAATATTAAAAATGTTTCCAATGCTGATCATTATATCATTATATTTTATTATATTATCATGCTGCCTGAGTATCTCCAGGACACCCGGGTTCGAGACCCTGAAATGCTTAATGCCGCATTTAATAAGACTATCTATTTCAGGTTTTAATTTATCCATATCCCTGTCATAAATAATATCGGGAGTATCTATGATCAAATGCTTTCCGGATCTATTATTTTTAACCAGTCCCTGCAGCACTTTATCCTTCCGCATCGTTCCATCCAATAGCTCTCCCGTACTGGCCAGGATTATATTATCTGCATCACTACTCAGTACATTTTCAAGTTCTCTCAGGCTATAGATCCTGACAGTCAGCCTGATGCTGCCATTGCCGACACTTTCCGTATCTATTCTTTTTTCTGTAATTCTATCTATGTGATATCTTTCAAGATACCGTTTAAGCTTTCCCCCGGGATTGATGCCGGATATTTTCCCGCTATAATATTTATCATCATCTTTGCCGCCGTAATTATCAATATGCCTGAACAGGGATTTTGCTTCTTCATCAATTTTCTTATCAAAATATTTAAAAACCCTGTCCTTCAGTGAGAATCCCCTTTCATTATCAAGCCCTATCCTGTAATAATGCTCCCCTTTTTCTTCTATTTGACCGATGTTTTTTATAGTTATTCTTTTATTTCCCCTTCTTGTCCATACTTCAAGGATATCTCCCTCCAATACGGGCCATTTACTATTTATATAGACAGCTATAGCTTCACCGTACCCTCTATCTTCTTTTTTGGAACGGCTGTAGTCTATTTTTTTTATTCTCCCTATAAAATTACCGATGCTTCCGGATTTCCCCGCATCTATTATATTTTCTGCAGAACTGTTTTTATAATAACCGCTGCATAGTTCCCGTGAGAATATCTGTTTTATCTTATAAATATCCTCTTCATTTACTTTATAATTCTCCGGATCCCTATAATAGAGATCTATATATTTCCTGTATGTCTTTACAATTATCGATACATATTCAGGAGATTTCATCCTTCCCTCTATTTTTAGAGCCTTTATCCCGGCCCTGATTATTTCCGGAAGGATATCAAGCGTATACAGATCATTTTTGCTTAATAGATACGAGGGGCCGTCTGATAAATATCCGGTCGCGGCCCTGTCTGATCCTATCAGGCTATATTTCATTCTGCAGGGCTGGCTGCATCTTCCCCTGTTTCCGCTTCTGCCTCCCGTAAAGGAGCTGAGATAACAGCTTCCCGAATAGCAGAAGCACTGGGAACCATGTCCGAATATTTCGATATCTACTTCTGTCGTATTTGACAGGCTTTTTATTTCCTTTAGTGCCATCTCGCGCGCAAGCACTGCTCTTCTTACCCCGGCTGATCCAAAAAAATCAAGAGAGCTGCTATTGTGAATATTTATCTGGGTGCTTGCATGTATTGGAACATCGGGAAACAGGTCCATCAATATTCTGCAGAGCCCCATATCCTGTATTATGATGCCGTCATTACATATATCGAGGTAATTATTAAGAAAGTAGACAATATCAGGTATTTCATCATTTTTTATGATCGTATTAAGGGTAAGGTATATTTTCACGCCGCGTCCATGTGCCCTGTCTACTGCTTTTCTTAGCTGTTTGAAATCAAAGTTTTCAGCATATGCTCTTGCGCCGTATTGCTTATAGCCCAGGTAAATCGAATCTGCACCGGCATTCAGCGCCGCTGTGAGCTGCCCGGGACCTCCTGCCGGAGCAACAAGTTCGATTTTTGATTTATTTTCTGTCATCTACGCTGATTTGTGTTTACCGGATCTTCTATGCCTGTAAAGTCCCGCACCGGCGACCATATCCAGTCCCTGGCCCTCAAGCCTGTCGCAGTACTTATTAAGACCGATAGAATCGCTTGCCATATGGCCGGATATTACCGTATTTATTTTATTTTTCTTTATTGCCTTTATATTTTCCGAGCCATAGTGCATAGCTATCAGAGTATTTATGCCTGCTTTTTTTAGATAACTAAATATCTGCGGATCAGGATCCATTCCTCCTGTCATATCGACCATTATATTTCCGAGCTTTGCCCCAGGGTTCCCTATAATATATGGTCCGTCTCCATATTCTGAAGCTCTGCAGCATTCATACAGGGAATTTATTTCTTTATAGGCATCTTCTATTGTACTAAGGTCCTTTTCTTTAAAAATATTTTCAAAAAATTCCTGGACCACATTGTCGACTGCAGTATGCATGCATATGACCGGAATATCCAGGAAAATTGCCGCGCTCCCTACTGCAAGGAAATTTCTGGCCTTAAGCTCTATGGCTTCTTCTTCTACCATTTTTCTATATATTCTGCCCGCAGCCTCTGGGTCCATTCCGGATCTTTCCCAGTTATATTTCTGTATCTCGACTACTCCTGTGAGATTATAGCCTCCTGGTCCGGTAGGGTGATGCATTATGATCCCGCCTATATTTTTACCTCTTTTGTTCAACTCATCTACCAGAAGAAGTTCTGGTACGCCTGCATCCACAGCTATATATACCTTATTTACTTCCCTGTCTTCTTTCCCTGATATAATGGCACAATCTGAATAACTGCCTCCGTAGCTTCCGGGATCATCAATATTTCTAATATCCGAGTCCCGGCCCATTTTTATGCCCAGGTCAAATACATCTTTCCATTTCATTATTTACTTCCTGTATATCTCTTTATGCCGCTATCACGGCTACTCTGCTATCTTGATAACGCTTTCAAAATCAGCTGTCCTCATCTTTAACTCTTCTACCCCGGCTGTAAAAGATTTAATGGTCCCTTTAACCTTTTCAATCCTCTCTGCTACCCTCTTTTTTGAAGTACCGCAATCGACATCCCTTGCTTTCAGGCATGCTTCCATTTTGATCCGGCTATAGATATCATCCTCGAACAAAGGAGAAAAGCTTTTTAGCTTATCAAGCTTTAGCTCGCTTATCTTTTTACCATTCTCAATACAATACTTTACTATATTGCCGGTCACATTATGAGAATTCCTGAAGCTCTCTCCCTTGTTTACAAGATAGTCAGCCATATCTGTTGCTTCCAGGAAACCATTTTCCAGTTTATCCTTTATGACTTCCTTATTGAATTTTATTCTCTTAATAAGCTTTGCAAATATAGAGATGCTCCGGGCAGTCTCGCCTACTGCATCAAACAGTACTTTTTTATCCTCCTGAAGGTCGCGGTTATACGTGGATGGAAGAGCCTTTAGCATTATCATTATCTGCATGAGATTACCTATCACAAGCGAGCTTTTCCCCCTTATGAGCTCCAGCAGGTCTGGATTCTTCTTCTGTGGCATTATGCTGCTTCCCGTACAGAAGGATTCTTCTATCTCTATATAGGAAAATTCATCAGAGTTATATATTATAAGATCCTCGCTGAATCTTGAGAGATGTATCATGATCATGCTGCAGCTATATATGAGGTCGATCATGAAATCCCGGCTTCCTACTATATCCATGCTATTTGAGGCTAGATTTTTAAATTTTAATATATCCGCCAGCATCTTTCTGTCTATTTTATACCCGCTTCCCGCACATGCTGCGGCACCAAGGGGCATATGGTCACAACTTTCAAAAGCCTGCACCAGCTTATCATAGTCTCTTGAAAATTTGTCAAAATAAGAAAGCATATAATGGGCCAGGGAAACAGGCTGAGCCTTTTGCAGATGAGTATAGGCGGGGAAAACCGTGTCTATTTGATCTTCAGAGATTTTAGCCAGATCTGCCATGAGCCCGGCGAGCCCTCCAAGAAGGCTTATGATTATATCTTTACAGAAGAGCCTTTCGTCCAGGGCTATCTGATCATTTCTGCTCCGCCCGGTATGTATTTTTAAAGCAGGTTCCCCTATTAGTGAATATAATTCACTTTCAATCAGGCTATGTATATCTTCATGGTCTGAAATATTGATGCTGCCCTTTTCGATCTTCTGCTTAAGCTCGACCAGCCCCGCGGTTATTTTATTTAGTTCTGCCCTGCTTATCACTCCGATCTTTTCCAGTCCGATCACATGAGCGGCCGTACCGGTTATATCATGAAGATAAAGGCACCTGTCTATCTCTATAGAATACGTAAAGTCTTCTACAGCTTTATCTGTTTCGCTATTTATGCGTCCTTTCCATATCTTACTCATTTATTCTTCCTTTTCTCCCAAGTATTTCATAGGGATAACCAAACATCTTGATAAAACTTTCCGAATGGCGGGGGTCAAATCTATCCTCGCGGTCATAAGTCGCCAGGTCCTTTACATATAAGGAATAATCAGACTTTCTGCCTGTTACCCTGAAGCTCTTATGTTCAAGTTTTATTTTTATTTTTCCAGTGACATATTCCTGGCTCTTATCTATAAATGCCATAAGACAGTCTTTAAGAGGGGTGAACCACAGGCCGTAATAGATAAGTTCGGCAATTTTTTCTTCTATCAGGTATTTGTAATGAACCAGCTCCCTGTCAAGCACCATTGCTTCCAGCTGCCTGTGTGCATCTATCAGTATCTCAGCAGCAGGCGATTCATATATTTCTCTTGATTTTATACCGATAAGGCGGTTCTCGACCATATCTATCCTGCCGATCCCGTATGACCCTGCATCTGCATTTAATTTCTTGATCAGGTCCATGCCCGGCATACTCTTTCCATTAAGAGCGATCGGGATGCCTTTTTCAAAATCTATTTCCACATATTCAGATGTACCCGGATCCTTAGTTATTTTTGTCCATTTGTAAATTTCTTCAGGAGGCTCATTCCATGGATCTTCAAGCACCCCGCACTCTATGCTCCTTCCCCAGAAATTCTCATCGATGCTGTATGGGCTTTTTTTTGTTACAGTGATCTTTATATTATTTTTCCTTGCATATTCTATCGCATCTTCCCTCGAAAGGTTCCATTCTCTCTGCGGTGCTATTATCTGCAGATCCGGCGCGAGGCTCCTTATCCCTACATCAAACCTGACCTGATCATTTCCCTTGCCGGTACATCCATGGGCAATAGCTTTTGCATTTTTGGATTTTGCCACCTCTACAAGCTTCTTTACTATCAGAGGTCTTGCAAGGGCTGTCGCAAGCGGATAAGTCTTCTCATATTTGACATTTGACTTTATGGAAGGATAAATAAAATCATTTACAAACTCGTCCTTTCCATCGATTATCACCGCTTCGCAGGCTCCCGTTTCAAGCGCCCTTTTACATGCTTCTTTTAGATCATCGGGCTGTCCGCAATCAATAAGTGCGGCAATCACATCCATTTTATAATTCTCTTTTATCCAGCCTATAGATATGGAAGTATCAAGTCCCCCGGAATAAGCTAAAACCACTTTATCCTTCATTTGTTTCCCTTCATTTTTCTTTATTAAGACTATTTATTTATGTATTCAATAATTTCAATAATTACAGGACTTACTGCTTTTCCATAAGATCCTGTATCTTCTCAGCATTTTTTTCATTATCGACTATACAGATTATTGTATCATCTCCTGCGACCGTGCCCAATATCTCGACAAAGTTCATCCCATCTATGACGGCAGCTGTACCCTGAGCCTCCCCCGGATAGGTCCTGATGACCAGCGTATTTTTTGCCCTGGATACTGATAGTGCGCTGTTTTTAAATTTTGAACTGAATTTTTCAAAATCAAATACATTATCCTTCCGGAACCTGCTGTCAAGACAGTAATATCCTTCTTCCCTGTAATTTCTGACCTTTACCGGTCCGAGCTCATGAAGATCGCGTGAAATAGTAGCCTGCGTAACATTACATCCTCTACCTTTAAGCTCATTTGCTAATTCATCCTGTGAAGATATCTTCTTGCTATTTATTATTTCTTTTATGGCTCTTAGCCTTTCCCTTTTACTCATTTCTTACTCCGGGATCATATTTGTCCGTATATATATGCAAGCAGCGCTTTCTGTGCATACAGCCTGTTTTCCGCCTGAAGAAACACAATGGACATGCCGCTATCAAGTATGTCCGAAGTTATCTCTTCATCTCTATGCGCAGGAAGGCAATGCATTATCTTCACGTCCCTGCCGGCATATTTTACGATATTTTTATTGATCTGATAGCCGGATAATTTTTTTATTTTATCTTTGCCGTCAGTATCGCCCATGCTTATCCATACATCTGTATATATGATATCAGCATCTTTTACTGCCTTTTCAGGATCATTTTCAATTCTTATATCCGAACCCGGTATTTTACTGCAGTACTGCAGTATCTCCGGGCCGGGGCCGTATTCAGGAGGACTTCCTATGGTCACTCCTATGCCAAGCTTTGAAAGGCCCACCATCAGGCTGCTGGCAACATTATTGCTATCGCCGAGATAAGTGAATTTTAGATCCGGCTTTAATAGGCCCAGTTCCTTTATTGTAAAGAGGTCGGATAATATCTGACATGGATGGCAACTGTCGGTAAGTCCATTGATCACAGGTATATCAGCATTTTTTGCAAAGATCTCCACTGTCTTATGCTCAAATGTCCTTATGACGACTCCATCAAGATATCCTGAAAATATTTTTGCAGTATCGCTATAATTCTCACCTCTTGAAAGCTGCAGGTTGCCTGAATCAAGATAGATCGCATTTCCGCCCATCTGACTTATCCCGGCCTCAAAAGAAAGCCTGGTCCTGGTAGAATGCTTGTCAAATAGAAGCGCTATATTTTTGCCTTTTAGAATCTCTATATATTTACCAGGATCTGCCTTGACATCACCTGCAAGATCTATTAGATCTTCTATTGTATCCTTATCATAATCCTTCAGAGTGAGAAAATCTTTTTTATTTGTCTTATTCATTTTAAATATCCTTGATCTTTTTATTTAACCATTTCAATAATTTGTCGATATCGGACCTCTTGATTATCAAAGGCGGAAGCAGCCTTAAGGTGTAATCCGAGACCCTGTTTATTATGAGCCCGTCCCCCAGAGCATCTTCAACGAGCACAGCGGCAATGGGCTCTGAGAATTCTATGGCAATCATAAGTCCCATGCCTCTTATTTCTTTTACCACGCCATACCTATCCGATAGTTTCTGAAGTTTCGATATTAAATAGGTTCCCAGCTCCTTTGCTCTCTGCGGAATACTATTAGCTGCAAGGTAATCGATCACTTCATTTCCTGCTGTACAGGAGGCTGCATTTCCTCCGAATGTAGCGCCGTGCATCCCCGGAGCAAACGATCCGCTTATGCTGTCAGATGATATTACTGCGCCTATGGGCATGCCGCCTCCAAGACTCTTAGCGAGGA
>CBEVGD010000087.1:0-7491 GCA_965549355.1 uncultured bacterium
CAGGTGCAGATAATAATCGAATTTTTTATTGATTAATATTCTCATCTGTTATAATATCCACTTTGATGTATAAGTTGAAAAATTAAATATTTATTCATCTTTCTGTTCTGCCCGCAGGGTGGGACCTAATTTTGTTAATTAGTCCAGAGGAGGATCAGTAGTTGAAAAGTTATGAATTAGCCGTTATTTTTGATGCTTCGCTTGAAGAAGAAAAGATAGACCAGGAAATAGAGAAACAAACCACACTTCTTGAAAAAGAAAATTGCGAGATTATAAAAATCGATAAGTGGGGCGTCAAGAAGCTCGCATATCCAATCAAAAAACAGGAAAATGGTTTCTATGCTATTATCTATTTTAAAGGCAATAGCGAAGTCATACCCGAACTTGACCATGTTAACAGGATAAATGATGTGGTCCTGCGCCATATGGTAGTAAAGAGCGAAGAGCAATAATAATTCATTAAGATCAAGAGAAGGTGATAGACAATGGCTTTTGGAGTCAATAATATAACCATACTGGGTAATATTACCAGGGATCCTGAATTGCGTTTTACTCCGAATGGTACAGCAGTTGTGGGTTTTGGACTTGCAGTAAATAGAAGTATCCGGGATAAGAAATCCGGAGAATGGCAAACAGAAGTTGATTTTTTTGAGGTTTCTGCATGGTTTAAGCTTGCAGAGAATTGTGCAGAAAGCCTGACAAAGGGAGATCGTATTCTTGTCTCCGGGAGACTCTCACAGGATAGATGGGAAGATAAAGAAGGGCAGAAGCGGTCCGTGATAAAAATTATTGCGAGTGTTATAGCGCCCAGCCTTGAATATGCTAGCTGCAAGCTGGAAAAGAACCCAAAAGTAGATAATGGAGGGATCTCGGCCCCTAATAGTAAAGGCGAAGAAGTTGACTTTACCGATGAAGATATACCATTTTAGGACCATTACAGATAATTAATTTCGGCTGAAGCTGAAGGGAGAAAACAGTTGGCAAAAAAAAAGAAAATAAGAGAGAGAAAACTAGAACCAGGCAGCCTGAGACAGAGGAAAAGGTACTGTTATTTTTGTAAGGAAAATATTGATACTATTGATTATAAGAATATGGGGATGCTTGAAAGATATATTTCTGATAAAGGGAAAATACGGCCGAGAAGGTCCTCAGGAAATTGTGTCCAG
The DNA here is from genome assembly GCA_965549355.1 of uncultured bacterium. Classification (GTDB taxonomy): domain Bacteria; phylum Actinomycetota; class Humimicrobiia; order Humimicrobiales; family Humimicrobiaceae; genus M55B120. The sequence continues at coordinate 1,167 of CBEVGD010000087.1, forward strand.
CATCAACGCAAGATAGCAATGGCCATAAAGAGAGCCAGGGTCCTTGCCCTTATACCGTATTATAAAAGATGATCTTTTGGATTATTTAATATGTCCTTTGATAACTTAAACGGGATAAAAACAAAGAAGTTCAATCTGGGGATTTTTATCCTGTTTACATTTTTGGCCCTGATGTTTGCCATACTGATACCGGGACCCGGCCTTATAGGTGTGGCGCTTTTACCCATACCTGTTTCATTGCTTATTATTGCAGGAAGAATAAAGGAAGGCATTATCTGTGCTGCGGCATCATGTCTGATCCTTCTTTTATTCAGCTATATACTGGCCCTTGTGGCGATAGTTTTTATAGTCTCGGTTGCTTTTAGCCAGAGATATGCTGTAGAAAAGAAGTGGCCGGCAGGAAAAATGATATTGACAGTATTTCTTATTTTTCTGGGGGCGGCGTGCCTGTATGTATTGCTACTTTTTGCCATTTATGGCCCTGCCTTTTTTACTGAAACTGCAGAAGTATATAATGGGTATATAGAAGACATTCGCAATGATCCGTTTATTTCAAATTACGCCAGTCTCATGAGGGTAGACAGGTCCCAGCTGGATACAGCAATATCCCAGACACAGGCTCTGCTAAAATTTATGCCGAAGATCCTGCCGGGGATGTTTATAGTGTCTTTTTCTATAATAAGCCTGGTAAACTATCTTTTTTCTTTTATGATATTTAAAAGATACCGGATAGAGATAAAGCCGTTTAAATCATTTATTGAATGGGACCTCTCATGGTATTTTGTGTGGGGAGTAATTATCGGGCTCGTGCTTGTCCTTATACCCAATATGGGCAGCTCCATTGACGGGGGCACCGGCACAATGAATATTGCAGCGGATATACTTGGATATAATCTGATAATAATATTCGGAATGCTCTATATGGTATTAGGTATTTCGGTTCTATGGGGCATATTTGAAAGGTTAAAGACCGGTTTTTTAATAAGGGTCGCAGTAGTTATCTTTTTATTGTTCTTTTTTGGATTTGGGCTTATTATCTTTCCGGCGCTCGGGCTCATTGATGTATGGGCCAATTTTAGAAAATTAAAGAGAAATTAGAAATATAATAAAAAATCTAAGGTGAATTAAATACAGGAGGAAGACTTGAAAGTAATACTTACACAATATCAGGAAAAATTGGGAGATGTAGGGGATCTTATCGATGTAAAGGCGGGCTATGCAAATAATTATTTAATACCGCAGGGCATAGCATTGATTGCCACAAAAGGCAGCATAAATCAGATGAAACTGGTAAAAAAAGCCGCTCTCAAAGTAGAGGCTAAAAATATTGAAGAAGCAAATAATATGGTTAAGGGCCTGGCTGACATCTCTCTTAAATTTATAGTCAAGACCGGAGAGGAAGGCAAGCTTTACGGCTCGATAACCAATAAGGATCTTGCTAAAGAGATAATGAAGGATAAGAGCATTGAAATAGACAGAAAAAAGATAGATCTTCCTGAGCATATAAAAGAGCTTGGTGAATATGATGTGGATATCAAGCTTTATAAGGAAATAAAGGCCGGAATAAAGGTTATTGTCGAACCTGATGAAGAATCAAAAGCACTGATTAAAGCTCATAAGAAAGAAAAGGAAGTTGTGGAGGAAGAAGAAAAGAAAAAGCTGGATGCAGAAATAGAAGCGGAAGCAGAGAAAGACAGAAAAGAACCTGCGCCGGAGGAGACAGAGGAAAAAGAAGAGACAACTGATACCGCTGATCCAAAAAAAGATAAAAAGAAGTCTGTAGAAGACAGCGAGAAAAAGGAAAAATAATAATATTACGGGCTTATGCAGGATAAAATAAAAAAAGATAGCCGCTTTATGCCGCTGGATACAAGCAGATTGCAGCGCATACCCCCATACAATATTGAAGCTGAAGAGTCCCTTCTTGGTTCCATGCTTATCTCAAGGGATGCTGTAGCCACAATAATAGAGATCGTGGAAACAGGTGATTTTTACCGCAGTTCCAATCAGATGATATTTGAGGTAATCCTTGAGATGTATTCAAGGGGAGAACCCTCTGATCCTATTACTGTTGCCGACCACCTTAAAAAAAAAGGAATGCTGGATGAAGTCGGTGGGAAGACTTTTATCCATTCCCTTATAAGCAATATACCGCTTGCGGCTAATGCCGAATATTATGCAAGGATCGTAAGAAATCATTCGATACTTAGAAAGCTCATCTATGCAGCTACAGATATTGCCACAATGGGTTATGAGGTCCCGGAGGACCTTACCACGACAGTGGACAAGGCACAGGAACTTATTTTTTCCATATATCAGGATTTAAACAGCAAGAACAGCAGGAATGCAGTCTTGCCCATGAAGGATATTGTCTCTGAAGTATATGACCAGATTGAAGCACTTCATGAGTCAGGTTCGGATATTTCGGGTATCCCCACGGGATTTATAGATTTTGATAAATATTCTTCCGGACTTCACAATTCCGACATGGTCGTAATAGCCGCAAGGCCCGGAATGGGAAAGACTGCATTTGTGCTGGGAATGGCCAAAAATATTGCAATGAAGGAGAAGATTCCCATAGCTGTGTTTTCACTGGAGATGTCCAAACAGCAGGTTGCCCAGAGGCTCATGAGCGCCCAGTCCGGCATAGACCTTCAGAGATTAAGGGATGGAAAGCTCCGGGAGGATGAATGGGCGAAGCTTGCAAGAGCCATTGAAAAACTGGCTGAATGCAAGCTGTATGTAGATGATTCGGCATTTCTTACAGTAATGGATCTCAGATCAAGAGCAAGGATGATGGCCTCTACTCACGGCATCAAGATGATAATCGTTGATTATCTCCAGCTGATGCAATCGACTTCGAACTACAAGGGAAATAAGGTCCAGGAAATAACAGAAATATCACAGAACCTTAAGGGCATAGCAAAAGAATTAGACATTCCCGTGATAGCCGTATCCCAGCTTTCAAGGGAAGTCGAAAGAAGGGAGAAAAAAAGGCCGCAGCTCTCGGACCTCAGGGAATCAGGCTCAATAGAACAGGATGCTGATATGGTGGTATTTATATACAGGGATGAATATTATGATGATCAGTCAAGCAAAAAAGGACGGGCTGAGCTTATCATAGCAAAACATAGGAACGGGCCCACAGGCAAAGTGGAGCTGCAATTTAATAAAAGATATGCATTATTTTCAAATCTGACACAATCTAAGCAGACAGAAAACAGAGGTGATGGAAATGTCTAGTATAGCTATTCTCGGCACTCAATGGGGTGATGAAGGAAAGGGCAGGATAGTGGATCTGCTCTCGGGGCAGGTCAGTATGGTCGTGAGATCTCAGGGGGGAGATAATGCCGGACACACAGTAATAAAAGGTGAAGAGGTATTCAAGCTCCACCTTATTCCATCCGGAATATTATATCCTGAAGTATTCTGCATCATAGGAGACGGAATGGTGCTGAATCCTGCAGTGCTCATTGAAGAGCTGGATGATCTAAAGAAAAAAAATGTAACTACAGAGAATCTGAGGATAAGCTGCAAGGCCCATATGGTGATGCCGTATCATATTATACTGGATAGGGCCAGGGAGCACAGGCTTGGAAAATCAAAAATAGGAACAACGCATAAGGGTATCGGTCCGGTTTATGCTGACAAAGCTTCAAGATCAGGTATCAGGACCCAGGACCTGCTTGACCGGAAGATATTCAGGACCAAGCTTGAAGAAGAACTGGCGCTAAAAAATGCCATTATGGAAAAAGTATATAATATGAAGCCCCTGGATATAGAAGAGATATATGAAGATTATATGCTTTATGCCGGGAGAATAGGCGAATACATTGTTGATACGACATTGATGATAAATCAGTATCTTGATAGTAATAAAAGCGTGCTTTTTGAGGGTGCCCAAGCGACGATGCTTGACATTGACCAGGGGACATATCCCTATGTGACTTCTTCATCCACGACTGCGGGAGGAGTATGTGTGGGTGCCGGGATTGGACCGGGAAGGCTTGATGAGGTGATGGGAGTTGCAAAAGCTTATACGACAAGAGTGGGTTCCGGACCATTCCCGACAGAAATAGAAGGAAGTATCGGGGACCGGCTGAGGGAAAAGGGACATGAATACGGTACCACTACGGGAAGGCCCAGGCGCTGCGGATGGCTCGATATTGTGGTCCTGAGATATTCTGCCATGCTCAATTATATTGATAGTATTGTTGTGACAAAGCTTGATATCCTTGCAGGCATGGAGAAAATAAAGATATGCACTGCATATAAATATAAAGATAAGACCTATAACGATCTCCCCAGCCACCAGACGATACTCCATAAATGCGAGCCGGAATATATTGAGCTTGAAGGATGGAAAGAAGATATAAGCAGTATTAGAAGCTATGAGGAACTACCGGTGCAGGCAAGAAGGTATATTGAGAAAATAGAAGAGCTGGTAAAGGCACCGGTTTCGATGGTAAGCGTGGGACCGGAACGCAGCCAGATAATAATAAGAGACAGAAGCCTTAAAAAGAGGCTTTTTGACTCCGGCAAACGCTCTACACTGATAGTATGAGCCTGATCGCTGATTTTTCTTAACCGGGATTTATTTAGATTTTTTATATTAGCTATAAAGGAGCAGGGTGAAAGTCTTAATAATCGGCAGCGGAGGCAGAGAACACTGCCTGGCATGGAAGATATCCGCCAGTGATATGGTGGAAGAAGTATATGCGGTTCCGGGTAATGCCGGAATAAAGGATATTGCCCATTGTATTGATATGGGGATATCTGTAAAAGATTTTAAAAAGATTGCAGATATAGCTGAGTCTGAAGACATAGAAATGGCAGTAATAGGTCCGGAAGCACCGCTTGTAGATGGGATATCGGATTATTTTGACAGTCGGGGCCTCGTTACCTTTGGTCCCGGCAAAGATGCTTCAATGATCGAGGGAAGCAAAGTCTTTACAAAAAAACTCCTTAACAAATACGGAATACCCACAGCGGAAGCAAAGTTTTTTGAAAAATCAGAATATGGAGCCGCAAAAGAATTTATAAAAAAGCGGAATAAATTTCCAGTAGTTATAAAGGCAGATGGACTGGCAGCCGGGAAAGGTGTCATGATAGCTGCTGATATTAACGAAGCCTATCAGGCATTGGATGACTGTATGGCCGCCCGGATCTTTGGAGATGCAGGAGACCTGGTAATGATAGAAGACTTTCTCGAAGGTTATGAGATGTCTATTCTCTGCCTGTCTGATGGAAAGAAAATAATACCCATGGAACTGGCCCAGGACTATAAGAGGATCTTTGAAGGAGATAAAGGTAAAAACACCGGCGGTATGGGAAGCTACAGTCCGGTACCGATGGTAGATGAAAAGATATATAAAAAGGCAATGGATAGTATTATATATCCGACTTCAGATGCACTCAAAAGAGAAGGCATAGATTACAGGGGGATACTATATGCCGGGATCCTGGTAAACGGAGGCGAACCTTATCTATTGGAATATAATTGCAGATTCGGGGATCCGGAAACCCAGGCAGTCCTGCCGAGATTAAAAGATGATCTCGCACCCCTGCTATATGAATGCGCCAGAGGGGACCTGTCCGTAGATTCCCTTTCATGGGATGAAGATAAATGCATATGTGTAGCAGCAGCTTCCCGCGGCTACCCGGAGACATCTTCGAAAGGTGATATTATCAGCGGCCTGGATGAGGTAAAAGGCATGCAGAATATTGAAGTTTTTCATGCCGGAACAAAGCTTGAGGGCTATAATACAGTTACGAATGGGGGACGGGTACTGGGGGTCGCCGCAAAAGCTCCCGGATTTAAACAGGCAAGGCAAAAAGTTTATGATGCTATGGAAAAGATAAAATTTGATGGAATGCAGTATAGAAAAGATATTGCAAAGAAAGCAGAGGAGGACTCTTGATGGGAAAAGATAAAAATAAGGTAGCAATAATAATGGGGAGCATATCTGATGAACCCGTAATGAAGAAAGCTTCAGATACATTAAAAGAATTCGCAGTAGAGTATGAAGTTCATATTCTGTCGGCCCACAGGATGCCAAATAGGACCAGGGAGTTTGCTTCCGGCCTTTCCAGGTCCGGTATAAGTATCGTAATAGCAGGTGCCGGAAAAGCTGCACATCTTCCCGGAGTGATCGCATCCTATACTACTGTCCCGGTTATAGGTGTTCCGATAAAAACCTCCGATCTCGGGGGGATGGATTCCCTTCTTTCAATAGTTCAGATGCCTTCAGGTGTGCCAGTGGCCTGCGTGGCTATAAATGGCGCTAAGAATGCCGCCCTTCTCGCCATTGAAATACTTGCTCTG
>CBEVGD010000088.1:0-7235 GCA_965549355.1 uncultured bacterium
GGTCAGGATGTATGAGGACCAGAATGTATCCGGATATTATGATAAATCACTGCTGGTAAATTATAATATCAGATACAATCTCTTTATACTCACAGTAGTTTTTATAGGAGCAATTGCAATCGCTGTACCATTTATTGTGAGATAAAAATATTTGTAAATAAACAGGGAAGATCCTGGATTTAGATAGAAAGGGAAAATATGCTGGTTTCTATTGAGGATCTTCACAATAATAAAATAATCAAAATAATTGAGAGAAACCTTTTTGAGCAGATAAGATACTATAGAAAATCTCCAAAAGTACAGCTGGTAGATAGTGAACGGATAATAAAATTTTTTACTGATATTCCACTGCCTTTTTTTAATTGTGTGATCTATTGTGATCTCGATAAAGACAGCCTCAAGAAGGAGATTAAAAATTTTATCAGACATGGCACTGCCTGGAATATTCCCCTTCTCTGGCAGATCGGCCCTTCTTCGGGACCAAAGGATATTGAATCTTTTCTTAGTAAAGAGGGCTTTAAATATGATGACCATGTGACAGGTATGGCTGCAGACATAACAGGATTAAATAATGATTTTAAGACTATTCCTGGTTTCAAGATCACTGCAGTCGAAAACAGCCGGCAACTATCAATATGGGCAAAGGCATGTCTCAAGGGCTTTGACGAGAACGGAAAAAATTTCCAGAGCATATATGAATTCGAAGAACCTCTGGGATATGACAGAGCGCTTCCCTGGGTAAGATTTATCGGTACGGTCCGCGGTGAAGCCATTGCTACGATAGCTGTGTTTATGGGTTCCGAGACTGCCGGCCTGGACAATGTGACCACTGTTCCGCAATGGCGCGGCAGGGGTGCCGGAGCATTAATGGTAAGTCATGCTCTGAAGTTTGCACAATCTTTAAACTACAGAGTGGGGGTGCTTCAAGCTTCAGATATGGGTATTAATCTCTATGATCGCCTGGGTTTCAGAAAATTCTATACATCAAAAGAATATATATGGAAAAAAACCGGCACTGATGAACAGAATGATCAAAATATCCAGAAAGAAAATACCAATAAGCTTGCTAAAGAGATCTGAAATAATTCTTTTCAAAATAATACCCCTAAAATATGTCATTCGTGTTATAATACATAGGGTCGGTAAGAGTATTATGTGTGATGTATAAATAAAGTCTGCGTTTTTTTGGTTAATCTTCAAAATTGCAATCGGAATGTTTATATTATCTGATTCTTATCGTATTTTAAATATTTATTTGATAATGAAAGGAAACATAAGTGAATAAGAGACTTCATGTAGGTAATCTCGAATATTCTATTACAGATGAAATACTAAAGGAGCTTTTCTCAAGCGAAGGCAATGTAACTTCTGCAAAGGTCATCAGAAGATTGGATGGAAAATCAAAGGGTTTTGGATTTGTAGAAATGGAAACAGAGGAAGAAGCATCTAAAGCTATGGGGAAATACGATCAAACCAGTTTTAAGGATAGAACTATTTTCGTGAATGAAGCAGAACCCAGAGTAAATAGAAACATCGGCTTTGAAAAAAGAGGAGGCAGATTCAATAATAGGAACAGAGATAGGGATGATCTTAACTCAAAAATGAGAAGATTGAGGAAAAAATTTTAATAGTATATTGATTATAAATAAACTAAAAAATAATTTTAGACTGGAGAAAAAAGATTAAGGAAAATACAGAATATAAATCAGAAGAAGTAGAGGCACTTGTCAGCAAAGGCAAAGCTGAAGGATTTCTTACTATAGAAGAGGTCAGTGATTCTCTTTCGGACCTTGAGCTTTCAAAAAATCAGATAGAGGACATATTTAAAATATTCGACAAATTAGACATAGACATAGTCGATGAGAAAGAAAGCGATTTGGGCGCCGACCTTCATAAAAAAGCCAGGAAAGCACCTCCAAAAAAGAAGAAACTTGATGTTAATATCAAATCTTCAGTAAATGATCCTATAAGGATGTACCTTAAGGAGATCGGGAAAGTAAGGCTCCTTACAGGGACTGAAGAGGTCCGGCTTGCAAAGAGAATAGAGGCCGGCGATCAGAAAGCAAAGCAGATACTGGTAGAATCAAACCTCCGACTGGTCGTAAGTATAGCCAAGAAATACGTAGGAAGAGGGATGCTCTTTTTGGACCTTATACAGGAAGGCAATCTGGGACTGATGAAAGCAGTTGATAAATTCGATTACAGAAAAGGTTTTAAATTCTCTACCTATGCTACGTGGTGGATCAGGCAGGGCATCACAAGAGCTATCTCTGACCAGGCAAGGACAATAAGGGTCCCTGTGCATATGGTAGAAAATATTAATAAAATAATAAGGATCCAACGAAGATTGCTTCAGCAGCTCGGAAGGGATCCCTCTATTGATGAAATCTCTAAAAAGTCCGAATTTACTCCTGACAAGGTAAGGGAGATAATCAAAATAAGCCAGCATCCCGTTTCTTTTGAGACTCCTATAGGTGAAGAAGGAGATAGTCAGCTCGGGGATTTTATAGAGGATTTAGCGACAGAGAAACCTCTTGATGCTGCATCTTTTACAATGCTTCAGGACCAATTACAGAAAATATTAAATACTCTTTCAAGCAGGGAGAGAAGGATAGTCCAGTTAAGATTCGGCTTGCAGGACGGCCATCCCAGGACTCTTGAAGAAGTTGGAAGAGAGTTCCAGGTCACAAGAGAAAGAATAAGACAGATAGAATTTAAAACTCTCAGTAAACTCCGCAATTCCAATAAAAGCAAAACATTAAAGAATTTTTTAGAAGTATAAAAAATCCTTTAAATAATCAATAGTAGACTATTTTAAAGGACCTAAAAAAATGAAGTCTAAAACATATTTGCGCATATATCCTTTTTGGGATATATGCGCAAATTCTTAAAGCATTAGTATCTTCTGGAATCTCTGTCTGTTCTGCTTTTCTGTGGTCGGGCCTCATCAACTCTTAAGGTCCTTCCTTCAAACTCTTTCCCGTCTAAAGCTTCTTTAGCTTTTTCGGCTTCTTCATTGCTTGACATCTCAACAAATCCAAAACCCTTATTTCCGATTACATTTACCTGTACAACCTGTCCAAATTCAGAAAATAGTTGTTCAAGCTGTTCGTCGGTTACTTCATACTTGAAATTACCGACATAGAGTTTACTACCCTGCATTCTTACCTCCTTAAAAATAATATTACATCCCTGAGCTTCATAATATTTTTTAAAGGAGTTGAACCTTAGCGAAATATTATTAAACATAAGAGAACCATGAGTATATTATTAATAAATATATATGTCAAATGTTATTTTTGTGCCAAAAAATTAAAGTGGCCGCCTTATTTCTTAAAATTTAGGAGCCTTTAACTTTACTCCCACCTGAAAAATCTTATGGATATTATAAGACTTGTAATTACCCAACCCCCCATGACAGCAAGTTGCGACCATGCTGACCCGAGACCCTTTCCTTCTATAATTATGATTCTTAATGCATCACTAAGATGTGTGGAAGGCAATATTTTTGAAAAGATTATAAGAAAATTTGGCATAATGCTTGCAGGAAAGAAAATACCTCCCAGAAAAAGCATCAGGAAAAATACTATCATACATATCGGCGTTGCGCTCCTTGTGCTTTTTATAAGGCTTGCAAGAGCAAAGCCTATACTGAGAAAACATATTGCTCCAAAGGTCAGGACAAGCCAGAAATAGAAATAATTGCCACCTATTCTGATATTGAAAGCAAAAATACCTACTGCCAGCAGTATTATTGTCTGTACGATTATCACAAGATAGCGGTGCAGGATCTGCGCACCTATTATAGTCTGTCTTTTAAGAGGTGTCAGGGAAAGCCTTCTATAAATACCCTTCCCCCTATCCTCCACAAAACCCGTAGCATTTGACATTATTCCATTTACCATTATTGCCATCACTATTATCCCCGGAAGCATATATTCAATGGCACGCATTCCATATGCATCCCATCCTATGTCACCATATATCAAACCGTAAAGGACAATAAAAAAAAGAGGGAAGACCAGATTCCAAAAAAGTTCATCCTTTCTCCTGAAAAAAAGTTTAGTTTCTAAAACAATTTGACCTTTAAATCCACGCATATTTGATTCCTTTTATTCCCTGAGTTTTTTTCCAGTAAGCTTGAGAAATACATCTTCCAGAGTAGCTTTTCTTACAGAAATATTTTCTATATTAATATTATTTTCATCAGAATACCGGGTTAATTTTTTAAGCACTTTTGATGATTCTTTAGTATTAATAATAAATTTACCATTAATCCTCTGGAGAGTCGTCCCGGAATTAAAAAGCTTTTTGAAGACATCTTCTGCCTGTTTATCTGTACTGCTAAATTCAATGGTTGATTCCAGACCTGTATCTGCGATCAGCTTAGCTGGAGTATTAAGAGCTATTATTTTACCGGTATCTATAATACTTACCCTGCGGCAGAGCTTTTCAGCTTCCTCCATATAATGAGTGGTAAGAATAATAGTCTTTCCCCTATCTCCAAGACCAGAAATTACACTCCAGACATTGCGCCTGGCCTGAGGATCAAGTCCTGTGGTAGGTTCATCAAGGAATAGTATTATTGGATCGTTTACAATTGCAAGAGCCATGGCAACACGCTGCTTTTGTCCTCCTGAGAGTGTCCTATAAAATGAGTCTTGTTTTTCAGCTAAGGATACTATATCTAAAAGTTCATCAGTAGGTATTGATTTTTGGTAATAACTTCCGAAAAGATCGATGACCTCTCTTATCCTTATCTGATCATAGATGGTTGTGCTTTGAAGCTGTGCACCTATTATTTCTTTTATTTTTTCCGGGTTCCTAAGAACATCTATGCCGCATATTTTGATAGAGCCTGAATCTGGTTTCCTGAGGCCCTCTATCATCTCTATAGTAGTAGTCTTACCGGCACCATTGGGACCGAGCAGACCAAATATTTCCCCTTTTTCTATATTAAAACTGATATCATCTACTGCTGTCAGATCGCCGTACTTTTTTATAAGATTGTTTACTTCTAGAACAGTCTCCATGCTATTTATACCCTATATTATTTTCTACTGATACTATTTTTAAAGTCATGCAGGTCATTATAGCAATAATTACCAGTTTGGAAAATAATAGAAAATATAAATCCTATCAGATATTATTATATCAGCTTATCTTTCAATCATTACAAATAAGGATAAAACCGCTTATACGGCAATCCTATCCTTATTTTTGTTATTAAACTACTTTGACTTTTTTTCTTTTTCCAATTCAGTCATTCTCTTTTTGATATCGCCGAGCTGCTGTTTTAGATAATCCGCCTGTTCCTGAAGCATCCCTACTTCTTCCTTTGGATCTATATCCGGTGGATAATAAGGTTCTCCGGAATAAGGCATTCCTGCTGCTTCACCCCATGCCGGCATTCCCATATTATATCTTGACCATCCAGGCTGGCCGGTAGCATAGTACTGATTCCTGTATCCTCTACCTCTGCCTCTGCCGCCGAATGCACCTCTGCCTGCTCCAAAAAACCTGCCGCCGCCGGGGTTTGCATATCCCGGCGCAGCATATCCTGCACAGTATCCTGCACCTCTTCCAGTCATCGGTCCCATTCCTCCCGGTCCTGTTCTATCTCCTCCTGGCATTTCATACCTCCTTATAATTATAATGAACCATCGTTCATAATAATTATAATGAACCATTGTTCATAAGTCAAGGGATTATTTATATATTTTCAGGACCGCTTACACCCGACTAATAGCCTGTCCTATTTTTTATTATAACAAAATTACCAGATCTAATATCTCTAATCATATACGCTTACCATATCAGCAAATATTACTTTATTGCTGTCTCAATTCCTTAACAGCTATTTCCGCTGCATTGCTTATTTGATAAGCGACCGGAGATGCAGTCAATGCCGGATGCGTTCCCATCTGGAAAGTGGCTATATCATCAGCAGTCATCTTCTTATAAATACATCCGCTTATCAGATTAATAAGCTCCCCTCCTGATTTTGCACCAACAAGCTGGCCCCCTATAAGAATTCCCGTACCTTTTTCAAATATCAAATTTACTTTTAAATTACTTCCACCCGGCATACAGCCAGGATGACAATTCGGTGCTTCGGCCTGGCCCATAACAATATCATAACCATTATTCTTTGCTTCGTTTACTGACATCCCGGATCTTGCAAATGCAGTATCTCCGATAACTGTCGAGTATGTGCCTATGACCCCTTCATTTGATCTATTGATCTCGTAAAGATTGGCTCCGGCTATTCTAGCCTCATTTGCCGCTATTGAAGCTAACATAAGATTAACCGGTTTTTTATTGAAGAAGGATATCTTTTCGCAACAATCACCACAGGCAAAAACATTTTCATCATTCGTTTTCATATATCTATCTACTTTTATTGAGCCTTTTTCATTTACCTCTATCCCTGAATCTATAGCGATTTTGGCATTTGGTTTTGCACCTATACCGATTAGAAGAAGGTCCGCTTTGATGGTTTTACCACTGGAAAGTCTCACTCCATCTACTTTGGAATTTCCTGTAATCTCTTCCACTCTTTCATTGGTTATTATATTTACTCCTCTTTCCTTTATCAGTTTTTCGCCCTGCTTGCAACAATCTTCATCAAAAACAAGCATAAGACAATGTGGAAGCATCTCTACTACAGATACATTTAAGTCCCTGTTCTTTTTGCATTCATCGGCAAATTCCATCCCGATAAATCCACCGCCGATTATTACCATATCTTTAGATTTATCTACTTCTGCTAATAAAGATGCGAGGTATTTATCATCCTTTTTGACTGTATATATATTTTCCCTTTCAGCGCCTTTTATCGGAGGGACCATAGGATCTGAGCCAGTCGCAATAATGAGTTTATCATATTTAACAGTATCTCCCTTATCTGTCTCTACAGTTTTCTCATTCCTATCAATCTTTTCAGCTTCTCCGATCAAAAGCTCAATATTGTTTTTTTCCAGAACCGCATCTGGTACCATATTTTTTTCCGGAGAACCGACAGTACCATAAATATATGGTATGCCGCATGGGATCAAAACATTATCCTCTTTCCTTACTATTAATACTTTTTTGCCTGGATAAAACCTTCTGACCGTTATCGCTGCAGTAAGTCCTGCTGCACTCCCACCTAATATAACTACATCATATCCTTTCATATTTACCTCCTCTTAATAAAGTTAACAAAACAATAAACTCTCCTAATTGTTGATATA
>CBEVGD010000089.1:0-7233 GCA_965549355.1 uncultured bacterium
GCTTTGTGTCTCAGCAAAAGCGGTACAAAGCTATGAACAGGGATGGAGGCGCATTCCTGTGCATCTGGAAAGACAGATGTTGATCCTTCTTTCCTTAAAATTGTCTTCTGTCAGAATTACCCGCTCTTGCTGGCAAATAAAAAAATGCCCCCGTGATGGAAGGGATAATTGTATTGCGTGGGAACTGAAATTAAAAGATTTTTGCTGGTTTTTAACTGGTACTTTCTGTGAAGGAAAGACACAGAATAACTGGGAAGAAAAGATCAAGCTATGTAGAAAATGCGAGGTCTATAGATTGATGTTCTCTGATATTTAAATGAAAGAATTGGACCAGCCTATGTCCTTAATCCGGCATTGAACTTCTTTTCAAGATTTTCGATTATCCTGTTTACTATTATCTCGACTTCAGTATCCTTTAAGGTCCTGTCATCTTCCCTGAAGCTAAGAGAGTAAGCCATGCTCTTTTTACCCTGCTCTACCTGCTCCCCGCGGTATATATCAAAAAGCCTGATACTCCTTAAAATACTTGATCCGCTTTTTTTTATCTCATTTAGAATATCATCATTTTTGATATTCTCATCAATTACTATTGCAAGGTCTATGTCAATTGCCGGGAATGCCGATATTTTTTTATAAGTTTTTAAACCAGTAATATTTTCATTAAAGACGTCAAGATCTATTTCGCCATAATAGGTATCCTGGCCGATTTCCATATTCTCGATTATCAATGGATGGACCCTGCCCAGTATTCCTGTCTTTATATTGTTTATCAGAAGATCACCGCTGATGCCGGGGTGAAAGAACCTGTACTCTTTTTCTGCAATTTTTACTTCGGGCCGTGGGTAAAATCTTCCTGCTATATTCTCTACTATCCCCTTAAGATCAAAAAAGTCAAAGTCTCTTTCTTCCTCCAGCCAGCTTTTCTGCTCCGCTTTTCCACTGAGAAGTATTCCCAGTTTCTGAGGTTCTCCCGGGAGCTCCTTGCCTTCATCCATAAAGACTTTGGATATTTCAAATATTGCTATATCTTTTGCATTCCTGTTCATATTGTTTTTCACCGTCCCCAGCAGGGATGGGAGCAGCGATGTCCTCATTATCCTGAAATCCTCGTTTATTGGATTCAATATCTCAATATATTTCTTATAATCCTCTTCTTCGTCCAGCATCGTTTCCCTGAATTCATCTAATCCAATAAAAGAATAGTTTATGACTTCATTCAGCCCGCAGTCAGCAAGCATATTTCTTATATTTTTTATATTCGATTGGCCCTTGCTGTATCTTCCCCTGTTTTTGCTCAATATAGTAGGCTTGGATATTATATTATTATACCCGTAGATCCTTGCCACTTCTTCGATCAAGTCTATCTCCCTTTCAAGGTCTTCAAACCTGAAGGATGGGACCTTTGCTTCCAGAGCATCCCCTTTTATTTTATTTTCTATGCCAAGGGAACTTAAAATATCTGATATTTTTCCCGCGTCCACTGACTGGCCCAGAACCTTCTCTACCTTTTCTGTCCTTAGCACGAGATCCCGCTGCCTGTTTGTCCTGCTATAGCTATCATATATCCCGTTTTTATTAATATAGCCGGTTATTTTTGTCAAAAGCTGATTAAATCTCTCAAGTGCAAATACGGTCAGCTCTGGGTCTATCTTCTTCTCGAAACGGTTTGAGGCTTCGGACCTTAAACCTAATTTTTGGGATGTATTCATTATTGATGGACCATAAAAATTGGCAGACTCAAGCAGGATATTCTTTGTATTGCTATTGATCTCAGTATCTTTTCCTCCCATGATGCCGGCCAGGGCAATTGCTTTCTCCTCGTCTGCGATAAGTAGTGCATCTTTTTCCAATTTTCTCACTGAATCATCTATCGTCCTTATCTCTTCCCCTTTGCGGGCTTTCCTGACTATTATCTTATTTGAAGAAAGAAGATCCCTGTCAAATGCGTGAAGGGGCTGGCCCGTTTCAAGCATTATATAGTTGGTGATGTCCACGATCAGGCCTATCGGCCTTATACCGCAAAGTGTCAATCTGTTTTTCAGCCACATGGGTGAATCCTTTACCGGTATATCTTCAAACACCATGGCTGAATATCTTGGACAGAGGCCCGTATCCTCTATTTCGATAATAAGATCCCTGTCTGTGCCGGTCTTCCTGTCTATATCAAATCCGGGGATTATCAGTTTATGACCTGTTACCGCGCTTATTTCCCGCGCTATCCCGATAATACTAAGGCAATCGGGCCTATTTGGAGTTATCTCGAGATCAAATACCACATCATCCAGACCGACAGCACCTGCAAAATCCGCACCTATGGGACAATCACTGTCCAGGATCATTATTCCTTCTGATTCAGAAGATAATCCAAGCTCAGCTTCCGAACACATCATACCCTCAGAATACTCTCCTCTTATCTTGCTTCTTTTTATTTTAAAAGTGCCTATTCTGGCGCCTTCAAGAGCCAGCGCGACCCTGTCTCCCTCTTTAAAATTAGAAGCTCCGCATACAATACTAAGTTCCCCGCTCCCGGAGTCTACCCTGCAAAGTGATAACTTGTCAGCATCCGGATGTCCGGTAAAACTTTTTATCCGGCCTATGACGATCTTATCAAATCTGGAACCTACCGGTTCCACTTTTTCCACTTCAGTACCGCTCATGGTAAGCATCTCGGCCATTTTTACAGCATCAAGCGCATCAAGCTTGCCGGTATTTAAAAATTCTTTTATCCAGTTCAGGGTGACTTTCAATACTTTAAGCTTCCTTTCTACTTGAATATCGGCCCGGCCATGATCGATTGTTCATCCGGCCTGCCGGTATATTTTATACAGAAATCGATTAAAACTGCTTTATAAATCTCAGATCGTTCTCAAAAAACAATCGCAGGTCATCAATACCGTATTTAAGCATACATATTCTCTCGATGCCCATTCCAAAAGCAAATCCGCTTACTTCTTCAGGATCATAGCCTACAGATTCATATAATTTCGGATCGACCATGCCTGCACCCAGTATTTCCAGCCAGCCGGTCCCCGAACATACCCTGCATCCCTTCCCATTACAAATATTACACGATACGTCAACCTCGACACTGGGTTCTGTAAATGGAAAATAGTGGGGCCTGAATCTTACTTTCCGGTCTTTGCCGAATATCTCTCTTACGAATGTCTCCAGGGTCCATTTCAGATTTCCAAAGTTGATGCCTCTGTCGACTACAAGACCTTCGACCTGTGTAAACATCGGCGTATGAGAAACATCATAGTCCTTCCTGTAAACCCTGCCCGGCACAATGATCGCTATAGGAGGCTCGTTATTCTCCATATATCTTATTTGAACAGGTGAAGTCTGAGTCCTTAAAAGTACATTATCGCTTATAAACATGGTGTCATGCAGGGATCGCGCAGGATGATCCTTCGGGGTATTCAGGGCCTCAAAATTATAATAATCTGTCTCTATTTCGGGACCTTCCGCTATTTCAAATCCCATTCCTATAAATATTTCTTCTATATCTTCAACAGTACGGGATATTATATTTTTGCTTCCTGATCCTGTTTTTCTTCCCGGCAATGTCAGATCC
This sequence comes from uncultured bacterium, assembly GCA_965549355.1. Lineage (GTDB taxonomy): Bacteria > Actinomycetota > Humimicrobiia > Humimicrobiales > Humimicrobiaceae > M55B120. The sequence goes on from CBEVGD010000089.1 coordinate 3,575, forward strand.
AGCCTATCTTTCCTCATCTGCCGATCATATTCGAGGACTTTAAGCTCTTTTTCCTTATTACTGAGAAGCTTCTCTATTTCTCTCCTGACTATATTTGAGTTTTTCCCTACAATAGGCTTCAGTTCGGCAGGCAGTGTCCCTATGCTCTTTTGAATCACAGCAAGATAACTTTTCCTGCCGAGATACTTTGTCCTCAAAGCTTCGAGACTATTAATATCATCTATATCCTTAATATCTGATCTCAGCGCCTCAAGCTCCCCGTTTATTCTTTTTTCCATTTCCTGGATTGTGGGATCACTCTGGTTCATATCAGCCCCGGGCCAGTTCTTTCCTTGCTGTTTCGGTCAATTGCTTAAAAGCATCAGGATCGCTGACTGCTATCTCTGACAGCATCTTTCTATTTATATCCACACTGGCTTTCTTGAGGCCATTTATAAATTCATTATATGAGAGCCCGTTTAATCTTGCTGCAGCATTGATCCTGATTATCCATAGTCTTCTAAAATTTCTTTTATTATTCTTCCTATCCCTGTATGAATAGCTCATAGATTTAAGAAGCTGCTGTTTGGCAGATTTAAAGGTCCTGCTCCTTGATCCCCTGTATCCTTTGGCTTCTTTTAATACTTTTTTATGGCGCCTATTCTTTATTATTCCTCTTTTTATCCTTGTCATATCTAATCACACCTTTCTATTTATCTTCCCAGAAGCCTTTTTACTTTCTTTGTATCAGCCGATGATACTTCTACATCATTTCCCAGTCTTCTTTTTACTTTGGCATTCTTTTTTGTTAATATATGGCCCTTAAAAGCTTTTCTCCTTATGATTTTTCCGCTGCCGGTCACTTTAAACCTCTTGGCAGCTCCCTTATGTGTCCTTATCTTTGGCATAAACACTTCCTCTCTGAAAAATATTTCCAATTCTTAGATTTTCTATCTTTTTAACGCTACTATTACCCTATACCGGAGCAAGAACCATGATCATATTGTAACCGTCCAGCTTCGGCCTCAATTCAATAACCGACAGATCTTCAAGATCATCCATCAGTTTCTCAAGAATATTCATTCCGAGCTGCTTATGGACTATCTCGCGGCCCCTGAACATTATGGTTATCTTTACCTTATTTCCATTTTTTAGAAACTTCTCGATCTGCTTTTTCTTGGTATTTAGATCATTGGTATCTATTTTGGGCCTTAGTTTTATCTCCTTTACAATAATGTGAGACTGTTTTTTCCTCTTCAATTTCTCGGATATCTCCAGCTGATACTTATATTTACCGAAATCCATTATCTTGCAAACCGGGGGTCTGCTATTGGGAGAGATCTCGACCAGATCCAGCCCCTTTTCATCAGCAATATCCTGGGCCTGCTTTAATGATATAATGCCTACCTGATTGCCGTCATCATCTATCAGCCTGACCTCAGGTACTCTTATATAATCATTTATCCGAACTCTTTTGTCGTTAATAAAACCTTCACCTCCGTTTTTATTTAAAAAAAAATAGATAGACAAACCATCTACCTATTATTTATATAACCAGATCAATGAGCCCCTGACGGACCACTATCTGGTGAGAAATAGATGATTTCTACTTATATGCTTTTTAATTATCTAACATTATTTTTTTCAATAATTGGAAATTATACTAATAATATTATTATTTGTCTATTAAATTACTTTATTAAAATCTATATAGGCAATATGTCTTACAGGATAATCAGTACTCTATGCTGCGGTTATTGACGGCCATTTCAAAATTTTTTAGAAAATCGGATAACCCGGCTTGTTTTATCTCCCTGCCGGATTTTTTTCTGACAGTAATGGTGTCCGTACTTTCTTCTTTCTCGCCTATTATCATCATATAAGGTATGCGGTTCATCTCGGCCTGTCTTATCTTCTTATTAAGGGACCCCACCCTGCTGTCAATAGACACCCTGCAGCCATTATCGTTTAGTTCTTTAAATATTTTCTTAGAATAACCCAGGTATTTGTCTGATATGGGCAATATTATTATCTGTTCCGGTGCGAGCCATGGCGGCAAATTCCCTCCATATTGCTCGAGAAGTATCCCCATGAACCTCTCTATGCTTCCAAGAACGGTCCTGTGTATCATCACCGGCCTATGCCGCTCATTATCTTCTCCAATATATTGTATATCAAACTTTTCCGGCATTGCAAAATCCAGCTGAATAGTACCGCATTGCCATGTCCTTTCCAGACAGTCCTGTATGTGAAAATCAATTTTAGGTCCGTAGAAGGCTCCGTCTCCCTCATTTATGCTGTAATCAATATTCTTTTCCTCTATGATATCCTTAAGTATGGTTTCGGCCCTATTCCACATCTTTATGGAACCTATGCTCTTTTTTGGTCTGGTAGAGAGCTCTATATGGTATTTCTCAAAACCGAAGACTTTATACATCCTGCTAATAAGATCTATTATGCTGCCGATCTGGCCAACTAATTGTTCATCCGTACAAAATATATGGGCATCATCCTGTGTAAAGCTCCTCGCTCTGAAAAGTCCGTGCAATACGCCGGATTTTTCATGCCTGTGCACAAGTCCAAGTTCGGCATATTTCAGTGGAAATTCCTTATAGGAATGCTGGCTGTTCTTATAGATAATAATGTTTCCCGGGCAATTCATAGGCTTTACTGCATAGTCTTTTTCATCTATCTCGACAAGATACATATTTTCCTTGTAATTGTCCCAGTGCCCGGAAGTCTTCCAGAGATCATTGGACAGGATCATGGGAGAGCTTACTTCTATATAGCCTTCTCTGTGATGCTCCTCGCGCCAGTACTCAAGTATCATATTCCTTATTATCATCCCTTTTGGATGAAAGAACGGGAAACCGGGAGCTTCATTATGGAAACTAAATAAATCAAGTTCTTTTCCTATTTTTCTGTGATCGCTCTGTTTTGCTCTCTCTATCCTGTCCAGATATTCTTTTAGATCTTCACGGCTGTAGAAAGAGGTGCCGTATATCCGAATGAGCATCTTATTTTTCTCATTGCCCCTCCAGTATGCTCCGGCTATGCTAAGAAGCTTAAAGGCTCCTATCTTTGAAGAAGAAGGGATATGCGGACCCCTGCAGAGATCTATAAAATCTCCTGACTGGTAGATGCTTGCTTTATCTCCGGGGATCTCCTCTAGAAGTTCAAGCTTGAACTTATTTTCACTAAAAATTTCAGCTGCCTGTTTTTTTGAAATATCGCGGCGGTTAAAAACATGATTTCCACCGATTAATTTCTTCATCTGTTTTTCTATTGCCGGAAGGTCCTCAGGTGAGATGTTTCCGTCTATTTCAAAATCATAATAAAATCCGTTTTTAATAGAAGGACCTATTGCAAACTTTGCTTCCGGATGGATCTTTTTAATAGCTGCGGCCATTATATGCGCTGTGCTGTGATTTAATACTTCAAGGGATTTTTTATCTTTACCGGGGCATATTAATCTGACAGAAATATCTTCATCCGGAACATGGCTCAGATCCACCAGTGTCTCTGCTATCGGTCCTTCCTTATCTTTAGTTATTTCTGCAATTACAGCAGCCATTGAAGATTTCTTATCGATCAGCTTTGCAGCTTCCCTGATAGAAATTCCTTTTTTGACCTCTATCTCTCCCAGATCATCGAATTTGATACTGATCATGTCTTTTCCC
>CBEVGD010000090.1:0-7216 GCA_965549355.1 uncultured bacterium
ATATATAAACCTGACCCCCCTACTATTACAGGGATCCGCTTCCTCTCTAAAAACTCTTCAGATATTATCCTGACTGCAATATCCTTAAATTCCATCACTGTCAATTTATGGTCCGGTTCGAACATATCGATCATATATTGTTTGATGCCATAGATACCGGTATTTGCCTTGCCTGTACCAATATCCATTCCCCGGTATGTCTGCATCGAATCGGCCGATATTATATCAGTATCAAAAAGTGAAGCTATCTTTATTCCTAAACTGCTTTTTCCAATACCTGTGGGACCGCATAAGACTATTATTTTCTGCGTCTTAAGCAATTTATCAATCAAAATATCCAGCTTGATCAAATCTCTTTCCAGAGCTGATTTTAACTTTTCTTTATCCGGCTTTTTTAACATAATCACTGCTATTTATTTATTGTCTTTCCGGTAAGATAAAATGACATCGCCTTTTCAATTTTTATATCTACTATTCTGCCGATAAGCTCTTTTTTGCCCTTGAAATTTACAATCATATTATTTTCCATCCTGCCTCCCAGCATGCTTCCATCTTTTGGGCTAAAACCTTCTACTAATACTTTAACCATTTTTCCGACATATTCTTTATTTCTTTCAAATGATATATTATTCTGGACCTCGAGAAGTTCACCAAACCATTCTTTCTTCTCCTTTAATGAAACAGGGTCGGCCATTTCTGCTGCAGCTGTCCCTTCTCTTGGTGAATATATAAATGTGAAGGCTCTGTCATGCCTTACCCTTTCTACAATATCCATCGTATCATCAAAATCTCTTTTTTCTTCACCGGGAAAACCTACTATTATATCTGTTGTTATTGAGTAGCCATTTATACTGCTTTTTACATTTTCCACAATATCCATATAGTCTTCTCTTGAATATTTCCTGTTCATCATCTTAAGTATCCTATTTGAACCGGATTGAAGCGGCAGATGTATATGGTTCACTATATTAGCTCTATCCTTTATGACTCCTATAAGGTTTTCTGAATAATCCTTTGGGTGAGATGTCATAAATCTTATCCTCTCGAGCCCCTTGATATCTGAGACTTTTTCCAATAATCGGGAAAAATCCATAGCGGTGTTAAGATCCTTTCCATAGGAATTCACATTCTGTCCAAGAAGAGTGACTTCAAGGACCCCGTCGGACACCAATTTTTTAATGTTTTCGATTATAGGACCAGGATCAAGGGATCTTTCCCTTCCCCTTACATATGGGACAATACAATAAGAACAGAAATTGTTGCATCCGATTATAACCGGTACCAGCGCACTGTATTTATTGACCCTGCTTGCCCTGTCAAGATCATAATCAAAACCCTCGCTTATTACGGAACAGATATTGCTGCTGCCCACAAGCTTCTGTTCTATAAGGAAGGGCAGTTCTGAAATATTATGAGTACCGAATACTATGTCAACAAATGGACATCTCTCCTGTATTTCTTTCCCCATGCTTTGAGCTGTACACCCGCCTACACAGATTATTAGATCATTGCGCAATTCTTTAAGATTTTTTAATTTTCCGAGATGGCCAAAGAGCCTGTTTTTTGCCTTTTCCCTTACGGCACATGTATTGATGATTACTATGTTGGATTCTTCAGGAGATGGAACTACTTTGCATCCTTTTTCCTTCAGATAATAGAGGATTCTCTCAGAGTCATACTCATTCATCTGGCAGCCGAATGTCTCTATATAGACTGAAGGTATTTCCTGGGTGAACGTATTTGAATTTATTGTCATTTATAAAATTTCTCCTATTCATTACTACATAAGGTTTCCTATTTACAACTTCTGCATAATCACGTTAAACCGCTCAAAAACTTTATCAAGATCAAAAGTCTCACCTATTCTAATAACAGGAACTAATTCAGTTGATATCTGCTTATTAAGCAAAGCAATAGATCTCTGATCCAGGCCAAAATCATGAACACAATTATCCCTGTATTTTTCCTCTTCAAGCTTTTTCTTAAAAATTGAAATAAAGTTTTTGTTTTTAAAATCAAATTTTGTCTCAGATATAAACCATAGATCATAGTAATCACGAATTGCCACATCTCTTCTTGTTATTGCGGCTTTAAGTTTTTCAGCCACAGTCTCATTTAATGTAAGTGACAATATCTTATTCTTAGGGATCAGGTCTTCTCCAGTAAACGGATCCTTGTAAAAATGGGCTATTATATTATGAACCGGTTTTTCAACAGGTGTTTGCCTCAGCGAGATCTCCAGTTTTATATTCTCATCCTTTCCTGAGATAAATGATGGATAGAAAATATTAAATACATATTGTGTGGAATTATTAAAACCTTCGCCTTCAGGCTTTTTACTTTTTAAATCTAAAAGTTTTAAAAACTCCGGCATCTTTTCTCTTATAGGAGTGATTGTTCGAGACCTTTTAGAACAAGTCTCTAAACCTTCAGAGCAAAAGTATGTAAAGTCAATATCTTCGCTTAACCTGTGATAATTAAGGTGAATCTTGTTTAAAAGTGTTCCGCCTTTAAAAATAATCTTATCACTCAAATGTGAGTTAATATTATTTAAAATAAAGGTCAAATAGTAATACTTCTCGATGATCTCTAACCTGAATTTAAATTTTTCTCCTATAAACGGTATTATTTGCTGCAGTTTGTCTCTATCCATTAATGATGATTCTCCATTTTTTATTGATTTTGCCATTTTTTACTTCTGTATCGTATAAAAAAGAATAACCCTTTTGTCCCGCATTTATTTTATTGAGCATTTTTCGAGAAGCTCCAAGCCTTTCCAGAAAAAACCCTATCCGCCTGCGGATTATTTGTACAGGATATCGTGCGGCATAATCTACAAAAACAGCCATATCAATATTCTCAAATTGTTCGGTTAAAATACTATATGCTTTTTTCACATCATAAAATTCAAAGGTGTCTAACAGCGCTCTTTCCTTTGAAGCAAAAACAATATCCTCTCTGCTTATCCTGCGGGTTTCCAGACCATATATCCTATCAGGCAATACTTTAATTAACTTATACCTGATACCATCAATTGTTTTCCTTACTGAATATTTATTATTTATCACATGTATCATTTGAGCAATTTGTTCGGTAAAACCATATGAGTTAAATACGCTTGAGTAGCCTATATAATATCTTGCTCCATTTGCTAATGCTTTTGCTATCAGATATTCATTACCTGCCCATTTCCCCTGAGGAGCTTTCATGGGAATAAAAAGGTAAGTATTCTTTATAATCTTTCTGAGTCTCTTCTTTTCGAGTAATTTCTTTATTAAATAATTTCCTTTTTGACTGCCGGCACAATAGAAATTTATTTCTTTCCTTGTGTAAATCTCTTTTCCCTCGAATTCAAGCCGGGTCATGAGGTCTATCTCTTTAATAGAAAGCGTTCTTTTGTTTATTATTTTCAGTTTCGTATTTCACCCCAGTGAGTGCATTATGTTTAACTAAAAATAATATAACTTTTTTAATGTTATCTGTCAAATCAATATTTTTATGCTCTGTTAAAATATCAAATAATTTTTTTGTTACAGGAATTCATATTTTTTATTAAATAAACCTTTACTATTCTTTATGCTGGTTCTGTTATATCTGTAGTATTAGGTTCTATAGGTTATCTGCTAAATAACCTATACTAAAAAAAATTACATTACTGATTCATCACACCGTTATCATCTTGAATAATATTAACTAATAAGAATTTTTAAAAAGATGAAAAGAGTTTATCTGTATTCTATAACAAGGACCATGGCAGTCCTAACTTCTCCATTTATTTCCATGTCCTTAAAGAATGACAGTACATACCAGCATTAATTACATAAAAGGTTCCGGGTTCTCATTTAATTGTTTCAGTGAAAATACAGGACCGTCCACACAGACAAATTTTTCACCAATATTGCACCTGCCGCATTTTCCAACACCACATTTCATCCTTCTTTCAAGCGTTGTGTAGATCATATCTTCTTTGAAACCCAGTCTGTCCAATGCTTCAAGGGTAAATTTGATCATGATCGGAGGACCGCAGGTTATAGCTATGGTATTCACCGGAGAAGGATTCAATGCCTCCAGTATATTGGGGCACAGACCCACTTTCTTGTCCCATCCGTCACATGCTGTATCAATAGTAGAAATAACTTTTATATCCTCTGATTTATCCCATGATCCTATATCATCCTTAAAACAAAAATCTTCCGGGGTACGTGCCGCAGCAAGCAGTGTCAGCTCCCCGTATTTCTCCTTATTTTCCAGCATATAATAAATCAAAGGCCGCAGAGGAGCCAGTCCGATCCCGCCGCCTATAAAGATAATATTTTTCCCTTCCATCTCCTTATACGGGAAGCAGTTTCCCAGGGGAGCCCTGATCCCAATTTTTTCTCCCTCAGTTAAATTATGGATGGCTTTTGTATTGACTCCTGCTTTCATAACTGAAAATTGCAGGTATTCTTTATTTGAAGGCGGTGAATTTATGACAAAAGTTGATTCTCCAAATCCAAAAACTGATATCTGCCCCACCTGGCCCGGTTCAAAGCTAAATTTTTCCCTCTCATCCTTATCATCTATGACGACCTGTATCGTAACGATATTTGATGTCTCGCTTATTACTTTTACAACCGTGGCAATCTCAGGACAATAAGGATTTTTATCTTTCAAAATTGTCTTTTCCTCTTCCATTTTATTATTAATATATAATTTAATGCTGATCTTTACTTTTTGGCATTTTCTATAACCGTGCTTACTACTTCCCTGATATCGACTCCTGCCGGGCATACCTCTATGCATCTTCCGCAGCCTATGCAGTATGCAATTCCATTTCTCTTAATATTGTAGTTATATTTACAATTGATTTTATTCCTGTACCGCTTACTTTTATCCGCTCTTGGATTATGTCCGCTGGCTTCAAGAGTATAATAACTATTCATGCAGTAATCCCAGGTTCTGTATCTCTCACCTTTCAGATCTTTTTGTTCATCACGGATATTAAAACAAAAGCATGTCGGGCAGACATAGGTACAGGCTGCACAACCAATGCACTTTGCTGTGACCTTCTCCCATACATCAGAAAGGAAAGACTTGTCCATTAATCCAGGGAATTCCTTAATATCGATCCCTCCCCAGTATTTTTGGATCATTTTAACTGCCCGGGCTTCCGCATCGTCTATTTTTCTCTTGCTATCTTCCGGCAGATCTTTGTCAGATATAAGGTCCCTGCCTTCATCAGCCGCATCTTTAGCTTCTTCACTGATTTTGACGATCGCATAACCATCATCCACCTCTACCATACCGATATCTGCATCTTTAAAGTCAAAAGGGTGTCCGCCCACAGAAGTGCAAAAACAATCAGGGTGCGGATTGCTGCAGCCGATTGATATAAAAAGGCTATCCTTTCTTTTATCAAGGTAGTATGAATCGGTCTTATCACCTTCTCCAAATATTTTGTCCAGCCTTTTAATGCCTGCAATATCACATGGCTTGATCCCAAATATTATTTTAGGCTTACCGGTGTCTTTGTCAGGTGTCTTTAGTTCTATGTCTACTTCCTGAGGAGTATCAATATCTTTTTTATATTCAAAATCAAAAAATTTCTCAGTTGATGGAAAGAATATATCTTTAGGGCTTTTTTTAGTTTTTTCAGTAAAATTTATTCTGAATGTATCTTTTCCTTCAGTTTTATTTTTATAGCTTTCCCAGTCCATAAAATCTATGATGCTTCTCTCAGTATCCTGAACCGGCAGATAGACCCTGAATTTGCTGCTCAGATTATTAAGCCATTGGTCCAAATTTTTTTTATGGATAAAACTTATTGCTTTCATACCAATTTATCCTCTTTTATGTTTTTCTCTACATCCTTGAAAGTAAGAAGCGGCGGTCTTGCTTCTATCGTCTCTCCTGCCCTGTAATCAAACAATCTCTCGATTATCTGGCCCGACTTTTTCATCAGCTTTGAGAGCGGGATATTGGCAGGGCACACCCTTTCACATTCACCACATTCGGTACACCTACCTGCAAGATGGATCACTCTTATCATCTGGAAGAACTTTGCTTCTTTTGCATTTATCTTCTGCGATTGCCAGTTCGGCTCATCGAGATGGGTGATGCATCTTTCCCTGCATATTTCCATGGGACAGACATTTCTGCATGCATAACATCTTATGCATTTATCAAATTGCTGGTCCCAGTGAGCCATTATTTCTTCAGTATTCATTTTTTCAAAATTTTCAATATCTTCAAATTTTTCCCGGGGTTCAATGTCAGGTTTAAACTCACTTTCAATAAATTCATCATAAATTGATGGCTTATCATAGATATCACACCAATAACATTTATCTGCATAATAGTCTTTTATGTCCAGGTCAAATTTTTTATCGATTGTACTGACTTTTATTTTATCATCTTCAATGCTGGCAGAAATCACCCTGGCGCCGCCTGCATATTTTTGTACTTTCTTATAATCAACCACGCCCCTGCATCCGACTGCGATTATCTTTATTTTTTCACGGTCAAATAGTTCCTCTGAAAGGAGCTGCACAATGGATTTGATATCACATGGCTTCAGCACTATTCCAATATTTCCTTTTACCTCTTTTGCAAGAGAATAGGCATAAGAAGCAAGATTATTTATACAGAATCTGTCAAAGATCAGGTCGTTTGCCTCATCAGCACTTTTTATAAATACAGCATTTACCTTGAGCGGAAGATTGCTGGCCCCATACCCGACTACCATTTCGAGGTTTCCTATTATCTCTTTTATTTTATCTCTTAATTTTTCCTGAGTTTTCATTTCCCTCTAACATCCTCGATTCTCTTTACAAAGTTGGTTACGACATTTTGCCATTTCTTTCCCTCTGATGCAGAGACCCACTGATAGGCAAATCTTCTCTTATCGATTCCCATAAACGGCAGAAATTCCTTTAAAAACTCCAGCCTTCTCCTTGCATAAAAATTACCCTCGCTATAATGGCAGTCATTGGGATGGCAGCCAGAGACCAGAACACCATCCGCGCCAAGGTTAAAAGCTTTTATAATAAACAATGGATTTACCCTGCCGCTGCAGGGGACGCGTATTATCCTCAGGTTTTCAGGCTGCCTCAACCTCGATGTGCCTGCAGCATCCGCACCTGCATAGGAACACCAGTTGCATAAAAAGGCAACTATCTTTACTCTATCACCTGTACTGCTCTGTTTGTTTTTTTCTTTTTCCATTTTTTTCTCCTTT